>CAZHKX010000061.1:0-9738 GCA_964532805.1 uncultured Clostridia bacterium | reverse complement strand
GAACTATCTGTGGCAAAAAGAAAGGGACTGCCCCTTTGTTTTGGGACAGTCCCTCGTTTTTGGTCTGTGCGAACGCTAGATGAGAATCAGGGACATTATCGCAATCGTGATTATGGAGACTATGCCCACGAAGAGCGTGCCTCCTGTCTGTAGCTTGTACGCCTGGTTCACATCCATGTCAGAGAACTGGGATACGACCCAGAAGTATGAGTCGTTGGCATGGGATACGACCATGGAGCCTGCGCCTATCGCGATGGTGACGAGGGCTTTGGCCATGCTGGAGTCGAAGCCCAGCGACGGGAGCAGAGGCGCAAGTATGGCGGATGTGGTGATGAGCGCGACGGTTGAGGAGCCCTGCGCAGTCTTAATCGCCGCCGCGATGATGAATGGCAGGAAAATCCCAAGGTTGTACTTCGAGAGTATGTCCCCGAGTACTCCTCCTATTCCGGTCGCCTGCAGGACTGCACCGAACGATCCGCCGGCCGCCGTTATAACAAGTATGACCGCCGAATCCTTGATTGCATCGTTGACCCAGTCGCCGTAAACCGTCTTGTCTATCCTGGCAGCCAGGGTCATGGCCATGAATACTCCCAATATCAGGGCGAAGTTGGGGTTGCCTATGAACACGAGTATGGTCTTCAGGGTCCCTGTGCCGAAAGGATTCGAGTTGAAGTTCGCGACGGACCGCAGCGCGATGAGTATGATGGGCACTAGTATCGGCAGGAATGCATGCAGCGTGCCTGGCAGCTTGCCGAACTTCTTCAGTAAATCCTCATAGCTCATCGAGGCCTTCGGCTTGATGTCGATCTTAGAGCCGACCTTGAGCGCGTAGAGCCAGCCTGCAAGAGTCGCAGGGATCGCCGCGATCAGACCGAGCAGGATGACCAGGCCGAGGTCCGCTCCCAGGTTGCCGGCAGCGGCGATGGGCCCCGGCGTAGGAGGCACCATGGTATGAGTGGCATAAAGCCCCATGGAAAGCGCTGTGCCCATCACAGCGAGCGATATGCCGCCGGATTGGGCCAACGCCCTGTTCAGCGAGGACAGGATTACGAAGCCGCTGTCGCAGAAGACGGGAATGGACACCACATATCCCGAGAATGCCATGGCAAGAGGGGAGTTCTTCTTGCCTACGAGCTTTAGCATGGTGCGGGCCATGACTACCGCAGCTCCGGTCTTCTCGAGGATGGTGCCGATGATGGTCCCGGCTACGATTACTATGCCTATGTTAGTGAGGGTGCTTCCGAACCCGTTGGCTATAGTCTCCACAATCCCGGGGACCACCTTGCCATCAACGGTTTTCTGAACAAGAGGGGGATTGGTGGCGAGCAGGCCTACGAACAGGGCAGCCAGAAGGAGCACTAGGAATGCGTTCATGCGGACCTTTCCGGTCATGATGACGATGAAGACTATCGCCACCACAAGCAGGAGAATCAACCAGGCGCCACTAAACACTTGCCAAACACCTCCCTATGTTGATTGAGCGGATAATCAGTAATTCTTCCCATTGGATGCAATTCCTTCAGAATCTAAGTTATACCGAAACTAATAGTGAGTGCCGGGCGAGCCGGGCTGAAGTCGGTCCGCCACATCCGGCATCCTGCCTAAGCCGCCCCCGCTCATGTTAGAATCGTTGACGACGGAGGTGCTAGCTTGGAGATACTGCTGATTAGGCACGGAGAGAGCACTGCGAACACCGAAAGGGTGTTCTCAAATACCGGATGGAGGCACGGACTGACGGAAAAGGGGATAGAGCAGGCGAGATATGCCGCTGAGATGATCATCCCCTTCTTCGGAAGGCCCGGGCGCATCTATGCAAGCGGATTGAGAAGGGCGAATGAGACTGCGGCCATAATCGCGGAGTCGGTCTCAATCGAGATGAGGACCATGCCCGAGCTGGCGGAGGTATCTGTGGGGGTGCTTGAGGGCAAGTCGGACAGCGACAGCTGGAGGCTTCATAATTCCATCTGGGACAGGTGGTTTCTTAGAGGTGACGCGGATGCGAGGATTCCAGGCGGAGAAAGCCTCAGAGAGGCGACGCTTAGGTTCAGGGGCGCAATCAGAAGGCTCGAGGAGGAAGAGGGCCAGGATTCAAGGATAGCGCTGGTGACACACGGCGGCTTCATTCTGTCGGGGCTTCTAAACCTCGTCTACGGCGTCCCCGAGTTCATACCCAGAAGGGGGTATCTCGGCAACTGCGACATGGTGAGCATAAGGCATAAGGACCAAGCTCTCACATATGTGGGTTATTCACCTGGACTAAGGGGGGCATCCGCACGCCAGGACCAGTCAGGCGCATTGCGCACAAATAAGTCGGAGGTTGAAGGAGAATCCTAATAATCGGCGTAAGATATAATAGTTAAGAATATCACTTCCGAAGGGTGTTGATTGAATTGATGCAGGAAAAGGGCAAGAACATGCCGGCGGGAGGCAACAAGGCTCTTCTCAACGAGTTCCTGACGGATGTCTTCCACCATATATTAAGATTCGAGGAGTACGCCCTTAGGAAGCAGGGAGCGGGGGACCTCTCCATCCAGGAAATGCACCTTATAGAGAAGCTCGGCCCGGACAAGGAGCTGAGGATGAGCCAGGTCGCAGACGCCCTGGGGGTGACGCTGGGGACTATGACCGTCGCCGCCGACAGGCTCGATAAGAAGGGCTACGTACAGCGTCAGCGCCTAGATGACGACCGCAGGGTAGTGAAGCTCAGGCTCACTGACAAGGGGCGCGAGGCGTTCCATGCTCATGAGGAGTTTCACATGAACATGGTCGAGATGGTGCTCCAGGGGCTCTCCAACGTAGAGGAGGAGACATTGACCCAGGCTCTGTACAATCTAAGGGACTTCTTCGCAGGCATGGATTACAGGAAGCTTAGAAAGAAGAGCAAGAGGCCCGAATAAGGCCGCGGAGGGAAGAAAATGAAACGTCTGCTGCAAGCGCTGAACATCCTCGGTTATTTGGCTGTTGTCGGAGTAAACGCCCTTGCGGTGCTGCTGCCGATCAACAACAGGACGACGGAAGAGCTCTCAGACATGTATCCGAACCTTTTCGTGCCGGCCGGCCTGACGTTTTCCATCTGGGGAGTCATCTACATACTGCTGCTGGTCTTCACCCTCTACCAGGCATCGGACATGTTCGGTGGCAAACAGGACAGAAGCTCATTCGTGGACAGAACCGGAGCGCTGTACCTTCTTACCAGCATACTGAATGTGGGATGGATACTGGCCTGGCATTATGAGCAGGTCCTCCTTTCGGTCCTTATAATGCTGGCATTCCTCGTGACGCTCATTGCCCTTTACCTCAGGATCGGCAACAAGTTCGCAAGCTTCAGGGAGAGGTTCATGGCTCAGGTCCCGATCGGCGTCTATCTCGGCTGGATCGCAGTCGCCACGGTAGCGAACGTCACAGCGCTGCTGGTGAAGCTCGGTTGGGACGGATTCGGGATAAGCGGCGAGGTCTGGGCGATAATAATGGTCGTCATAGCAGCACTGCTAGCAGTCTTGATGCGCATCATAAGAGGAGAGATCGCATATGGCCTGGTGGCAGTGTGGGCGCTTGCCGGAATCGCCATCAAGAGGCTAGGCACAGAGCCTGTGGTGATAAGCGTCGCCTATACCGCCATGGCAGCGGCTGCAGCGGTAGTCCTCTCGTTCCTAGTGAGATTCTGCAAGAAGGCCTAAGCTGCCAGAAGATGGGAATGAACCGGGGGCGGCAACAGGCTTGCCGCCCCCTTGGCATCCTTTTTGGGTCCTTAATCCCTTCTTGCGACGACCATTATCTCGTACTCGTCGGGGTCGAGGGAGCGCCTTCCCCAGGCTCCTGCAGTCCCTCCCCACATGTTGAGGACCTCGAAGCCGGAGACCTTCAGCATGAGCTTGAGCTCGCTTCCAGTGAAGGACTTCTCGCCCACCATCCTGGAAGACAGCTCCTCTCCCAGCTCCTTGTCCAGCTCCCCGAGCGCATGCCACTCTACGACGTTGAACGGGTCGAATCTGCCGGTGGAGATGTCCTTGCCCTCGAACTGCCTTATCATCTTGAGGGCATTGAGCACTGTGAAGAGGAAGAGGCCGCCCGGCTTAAGCAGGCTGTGCACATTGCCGAATACCGAAAGTGCCTGGCTAAGAGGATCATCCCCTGTGCCGATAAGCCCCAAAGAGCCCTCACAGAGGCATATTGCGGCGTCGAAGCTGCCGGTAAGGCCATAAGCGGAGGGGAAGCCGGATGTGGCATCCGCCCGGATGAAGCGCACGGAGGCTCCGGCCTTCCTAGCCTTATCTCCGGCAACTGCAAGCATCCCGTCCGAAAGGTCCACCCCCGTTACGGAATAGCCCATGAGAGCAAGGCCTATGCTGTGCCTTCCGGTGCCGCAGCCGATGTCGATAAGCTTCCGATAGCTTTCTAGAGGGATGATCTCTGACATGAACTCCAGCTCGCGCTCGGTCGCCGAAGTGAAGGAATTCTCATCGTATCTCGCCGAATGCTTGTCAAAGAAGGATTTCCAAGCCTTGTCCGGCATAAGCTTCTCCTGTCCCCCGAGGCCCAATGCATCTGTGCTTCGGGAATCTAATGGATTACAATCATATCATATCCTCCAAGAAGGAGAAGAAGATGACAAAACTGAGGGTCAGGTTCCTAGGGCACAGCGGCTTTCTAGTGGAGGCGGAGGGACGCTTCCTCCTGTTCGACTACTATACGGACAGGGCGGGGCTGCTTAAGGGCGGCCTTCCATCCGGAGGCGAGGGGGCCGTGCTCATCTCCCACAGCCACTTGGACCACTTTAACAGGGCGGTCTTCGACATGGCGGTACCGGGAAGGACCGTCATAGTCGCCGATTCGGGGGTGCCAGCCCCGGAGGAGGCGGAAGGTTTCCTGGGCATCGAACCCGGAGGGAGCGCTGAGCTTGGCTGGGCCAGGGTGAAGGCCTACGGCTCAACTGATGTGGGATGCTCGTTTCTTGTGGAGATGCATGGCTCGAAGCTCTTCCATGCGGGCGACCTGAACGACTGGTACTGGGAGGGCGAATCCACCCCGGAGGAGCTCGTCGCGGACGAAACCCGCTTCTTCGGCGAGCTGGCGAAGATAACCGAAGGGGACATTGACATCGCCTTCTTCCCCGTGGACATGAGGTTGGGAAAGCATGCGGCAAGGGGCGTATCGCATTTTGCAAAGGCCCTGAGGCCCAGAATCATCATTCCCATGCATTTGAACGGAAGGCCGGGCGAGGGCCTCATCGATGAGCTTGAGGGGCTTTCTGGGCTAGGAAGCGAAGTGATTATGATGAAAGAGCCCGGCGAAGAGCTTGTTGTAGGGATCGAAGAATACCGCGGAGGTGGAGCATGAGATTCAAGATCGTACATTCAAACATCAACGTTTCTGACCTGGACCGGTCGATCGCCTTCTATGCCAAAGCGCTGGGCATGCAGGAGGCAAGGCGCAAGCAGGCGCAGGACGGCTCCTACATCATCGCCTTCTTAAGCGACGGGCAGGGCGAATACCAGCTGGAGCTAACCTGGCTGAGGGACAAGGAAGGGCCGTATGAGCTTGGCGACAACGAATCCCACATAGCCTTCAGGACCGACGACTTCGAGGCGGCTTACAAGCACCACTTAGAGATGGGCGCCATCTGCTACGAGAACAAGGCGATGGGAATATACTTCATAGAAGATCCAGACGGTTACTGGCTGGAGATACTGCCAACAAGAAAGTAGGTGTCCGATATGGTCCGCATCTTCTGCTATTCAAGGTCAGGCAACACGCTATGGGCGGCAAAGCAGCTGGCTGAGGCGCTTGGCACCGAGGTCGTGCGCATCGAGGAGGAGAACCCGAGGGGAGGATTCGTCGGCTTCTTCCTTGCCGGGATGGACGCCACGTTCAAAAGGGCAGCCAAAATCAAGCCGGTAAGTATACCGGACGAACCCGGAAGCCTCCTGGTAATCTGCGGGCCGGTCTGGGCAGGCAAGCTGTCATCCCCTGTGAGGGGGCTCTTAAACCAGCTCTCAAAGAGTAAGGTCAGGGCCGCGTATCTCATCACGAGGGGCGACAAGGCCAATCCGTACAGCACGGTCTTCGATGAGATGGATAGGGTGTTAGTGACTCGCCGCGTCGCCGAGCTGAGCCTTCAGGGGGCTGACTTCAAAGAAGCGGCAGCAGCCCAGATAAGAGGCTTCGCCGAGGGCCTTTCCAAGCTGTAGGCGGCAGTAGCACCTCAACAGGCAGAAAAACCGCCGGCAAGCTCCGTTACAGAGCACTTGCGGGGCTTATTTTTCGTTTTCTCTAGTATCTATAACAAGAATATCCCATGATGATATAATATCTTGGTACGGATCTTGGAGGTGCTGTCAGTGGACTACGAGGAAAAGGGAAAGGCCGCCGAGGCGGAAGTCAAGGCATCGCCCGAGGATAACGGGCTGAACGAAGAGGAGATGCCCGTATTCACGGATATGGAGGAGCCTTGGGAATCCGGCGAGGAATACACCGGAGCTTGCGAGATCTTACCTGCTCAGGAGGCGGGCCAGGAGCCTTCCCCGGAAACCCTGCAGGATGATGCTGTATCAGCCGAGGCTGATAGCATGCCCGGGGGAGCATTCGAGGAAGCTGTCCCCGAGGCGCCTAAGAGGAAGGGGAAGTCCTTCATGGGCGTGATGTTCGAGTACCTTCAGTCCATACTGATGGCTTTCTTCATAGCGATAATAATAATGGCATTCCTTGGCCGCTCCTACATGGTGGAGGGCGCCTCGATGGAGAAGACGCTCTTCAACAGTGAGAGGGTCCTGGTCGAGAAGGTCAGCTACTACTTGGGCGAACCCAAGCGCGGCGACATTGTCGTGCTGATGAACCCCAGGCAGCAGAAGTACGGCAACTGGTTTCTGGATACCTTCGGCTTCGTCAAGGACATATTCGTGGTGGACATGTCGACAAGGCCCTACATCAAGAGGGTGATCGGGGTTGTCGGCGATACCATCGAAGTAAGGGGCGGCAAGACGTACCTGAACGGGACCATGCTTGAGGAACCTTACGTCAGCGAGGAGATCTGGTGGGACTACGGCCCCACGACCGTTCCCGAAGGATATGTGTTCGTGATGGGCGACAACAGGAACCACAGCGACGACAGCAGGGGTTCCGTGGGTTTCCTGGAGACCGACAGGATACTAGGCAAGGCAGTGGTGAGGTTCTGGCCGATCAACAAGGTCACGGCGTTCACAAGGCCCGGGATCTTCAAGGATATGTAAGGCGTCGCATCTGAGGCCGGCCCGGACAATCGGGCCGGCTTTTTTGATTGCCCTTTCGGCATGTTAGAATATTTCTGAAGCGGGGTGTTCTGATGGATTGCGTAAGGACAGTGGCTATCATAGTAGATTGGCTCAAGCAGAGGCTTGCAGCCTCCGGCTCGAAGGGCTTCGTGTTCGGCTTGTCCGGCGGTCTGGATTCTGCACTTGTGGCATCTCTTGCGGTTAAAGCTGCGCCCGGTGCATGCCTTGGGCTAATAATACCGTGCGACTCGAATCCGCTTGACGCGGAACATGCCGTTCTGGCCGCGGAGGCATGCGGCCTGGAGACCAAGGTTGTGGACCTATCTGGCCCGCACAGGAGCCTGCTTGCCGAGCTTAGGCGGGGAAGCGAGAGCCAGCCGGCAAGGCTTGCCGTAGCCAACCTGAAGCCCAGGCTCAGGATGGCCTCGCTCTATTATTGCGCAAACGAGAGGAACCTGATGGTCCTTGGCACCGGCAACAGGAGCGAATGGTACGTGGGATACAGCACCAAGTACGGTGACGGCGGAGTCGACCTGCAGCCCATCATCGGGCTCACAAAAACCCAGGTAAGGCAGCTTGCGCGCCATATGGGCGTGCCGGAGGAGATAATACTCAAGGCCCCTACGGCGGGGCTCTGGCAGGGGCAGACCGACGAAGGTGAGATGGGCTTCACATACGAGCAGCTGGACGAGTACATCGTGACCGGAATCGCAGATGCGTCGGTTAAGGACAGGATAGACCGCATGCATGCAGGATCCAGGCATAAGTTCGTGCTGCCGCCTTCACCGATAGACCCGGCCTCAGGGATATAGGCCAGGACGGAGGACGCCGATTTGAGCGCTTGGAGGGGTTTCATCAGGGGGTTCACAGCGTATGAGCTGATGGCTATAGGCCTCATCTCCGCGCTGGGGATAGCCTCGAAGAGCATAGTCGGACCTCTGGTCCACCTGCTTACCGTACCGATCGGGGTGCCTGGAGGCGCCCTCGCCGGCGGGTTCTACATGATGTGGCTGGTCCTTGCGAGGGCCTTCACGGACAAAAGGGGCTCCGCGTCGCTTGCAGGCCTGGTGCAGGCTATAATCGTGCTCATAACCGGCTCTTTCGGCTCGCACGGCGCGCTGACCCTGATAACGTACACCATCCCGGGCTTCGCCTGCGAGGCCTTCATGCTTCCCTACTCCAAGGGGAGGGAAGGCGGCCTGTTATGGTGCAGCTTAGGGGGCCTTGCGGCAAACGTTGCGGGATCGATAGCATCCAACTTCGCCTTCTTCAGGCTTCCGGCGCTTGCGCTGGGGCTAATAGCCGTGACGGCGGCATTCTCCGGGGCTGCGGGAGGCGCGGTGTCATACATAGTGAACAGGAAGCTGTCGGGCATACTTGGCAGGTAGGCCTGGAAGGCGCCCTGAGACGGAGGTCAGATATGTTAGGCAAGGACAGGCTGGCTATAGGGATAATCATAACGCTGGGGATTCTGATGGTGGCGCTCGGCGCGGTCAATTCGTGCGCTGTGGCGGATAAGCTGGCAGGCTCGCTGGAAGTCTATTCTGACGGTGTCAAGGTGGCGACCTTCACGGCAGAGGAGCTTGCCGCGATGAAGTCCGAGACGTTCAAGGCGGTCATCAGAAGCTCGAGCGAGGGAAACAGCGAGGCATCTTTCACCGGAGTGCCAGTATATGACATAGCGCTGAAGGCAGTGCCTTCAATCGCCTCAGGCTTCAAGGCGATAATCGTCAAGGCCGAGGACGGCTATCAGACAGTTCTCAGCAAGGATGAGGCCTCGGCCAAGGACAATGCGTACATCTGCTACCTTATGGACGGCTCGCCGATCAAGGCGAAGTCCGAGAAAGGCAGCGGGCCGCTGAGGCTCATTATAAAGAAGGATGAGTTCGGCCAGCGCTGGGTCAAGTATGTTAACAGGATTGAGATCAGGAAGTGAACGTCCTCTCGCTTGAAGGCGTAACCTTCAGCTACAAGTCATCCGACCGGGTCATACTAGACGGGCTCTCCCTGGACATAGAGGAGGGCAAGGCTGTCATGGTCTCGGGCCCGTCCGGGGGAGGGAAGACCACACTGTGCCTCATCGCCACAACGATAATCCCGACGAGGCTTCCGGGGGAGCTTACCGGCAGGACGGAGATCATGGGGGAGAGCACAAGAAAGCTCGGGCCGGTCGGCGCGTCCCGCCTCGTCGGCTATGTCATGCAGGAGCCGGAGTACTCCATGGTGATGCCCACCGTCGAGGAGGAGATAGCATTCGGCCTTGAGAACAGGAGCTGGCCTGTCCGTGACATCGGAAGCCGGGTGGAGGAGCTCATGGAGGACATGGGGTTAAGAAACCTCTCCGGAAGGATACCCCAGAGGCTGTCAGGCGGTGAGAAGCAGGCTGTCGCGATTGCTGCGGCGATTGCCCACAAGCCGCGCCTGTTAGTTCTTGACGAGGCCTTCACTGGGCTGGACGACGATAGAAGATGGTTCTGCGGGGAGCAGATGA
>CAZHKX010000060.1:6171-9971 GCA_964532805.1 uncultured Clostridia bacterium | reverse complement strand
ACTCGAGGAGCATGTCGCAGGCCGGGCCCATAACCGTGATGCTGTACAGGATGCTAAGCCCGATCTGCCAGGTGGACATAATGCCTGCTCTGGGCACGCATGAGGCCGTAAGTGCCGAGGAGCGGCTCAAGATGTACGGAAGGTCCATACCTGATGAGGCGTTCCTCGTCCATGACTGGAGGAACGATGTCGTCGACATCGGCGAGGTTCCGTCGGAATATGTGAGGGAGATCTCGTCGGGAAGGCTGGACTACCCCATAAAAGTGCAGGTGAACAGGAGGCTAATGGACCCATCCTACAGCCTCATCATCTCAGTCGGTCAGGTTGTGCCGCATGAGGTGGTGGGCATGGCCAACTACACGAAGAACGTGCTTGTAGGCTGCGGCGGCAAGGATATCATAGACAAGACCCACTTCCTGGGCGCGGTCTACGGCCTTGAGGCCATGATGGGCAAGGACCACTCTCCCGTAAGGAAGGTGTTCGACTATGCCGAGGAGCACTTCCTGAAGGGGATCCCCCTGCAGTACGTACTTACTGTTGTGGAGGCGGCCGACGGGAAGCCGAAGATCAAGGGAGTGTTCGCGGGAAGGCAGAGGGTGCAGTTCGAAAAGGCGGTCGAACTAAGCGTGAAGACGAACCTGAACCTTCTGGACGAACCGCTGAAGAAGGTCGTGGTGTACCTCGACCCCGAGCACTACAAGAGCACATGGATAGGCAACAAGGCGATATACAGGACGAGGATGGCAATCGCCGACGGAGGGGAGCTAGTCATAATCGCACCTGGCGTACGGCACTTCGGGGAAGACGGGCTCGTCGACAGCCTTATCAGGAAGTACGGCTACAGGGGGACAGACTATACCTTGGAGTGCGCAAGCAAGGAGGAAGACCTCATGGAGAGCCTCTCTGCGGCGGCGCACCTCATCCACGGCTCGTCCGAGGGAAGGTTCAAGATCACATACTGCCCCGGGAAGCTGACTAAGGAAGAGATAGAAGGGGTGGGCTTCGCCTACATGGGCTGCGATGAGGCGATGGTAAAGTACGATGTTACCAAGCTTGCGCCCGGGATGAACCGGCTGGATGACGGAGAGGAGATCTTCTTCGTCAGCAACCCTACTCTGGGGCTTTGGGCGCTTAAATCCAAATACGACAAGACTTCTTGCAATTGAGGAGGGCGAACTTGCTTAGCGATATTGGAATCGTGGGCCTCGGGGTGATGGGAAGCAACCTTGCTCTCAACATCGCAAGGCATGGCTATAGAATCTCGGTCTATAACAGGACTGCGGCGGCCACAGAGGAGTTCATGAGGGGTGCGGGCGGGAAAGAGGCGAATGTAGCGCCCTTCTACAACCTCGAGGACTTCTGCGGAAGCCTGTCGAAACCCAAGAAGGTTATTCTAATGGTGAAGGCCGGCGATGCGGTCGATTCCACCATCAAGGCGCTTTCAGCTTATCTAGGAAAGGGCGACCTGATAATTGACGCGGGCAACTCCCGCCACACGGATTCGGAGCGTCGCTTCAGGGACCTTGCGAAGGACAGCTTCCTCTACATCGGGACGGGTGTCTCGGGAGGCGAGGAAGGCGCGCTCAACGGCCCGAGCATCATGCCGGGAGGCTCCGCCGCCGGGTGGGAGCTTTGCGGAAGGATACTGACCGACATCGCGGCCAAGGCGCCTGACGGATTGCCTTGCTGCGCATACATGGGAGCAGGCGGCGCGGGGCATTTCGTGAAGACCGTCCATAACGGAATCGAGTACGCGGACATGCAGCTTATCGCCGAAACATACCACTTCATGAGGGAAGTGCTGGGTATGTCTGCGGAAGAGGCGGCTTGCTGCTTCTCAAAGTGGAACAAGGGGCCGCTGGAATCATACCTGATAGGGATAACTGCAGATGTGCTGAGGTTCGCCGACAGCAAGACGGGAAAGCCGCTTGTAGAGGTGATTAAGGACGTCGCAGGACAGAAAGGCACGGGAAGGTGGACCGCGGAAGAGGCGCTTACGCTCGGAGTTCCTGCAGCGAGCCTTGCTGAGGCAGTCTTCGCGAGGAACATCTCTGCGAGGCTGACCGACAGGAAAGAGGCAAGGGAGAAGATCGCTGGGCCAAGCAGGGCGGCGTTAGGAAGCAAGCTGAGGGAGGAGCTTACAAGGCTCCTGCCGAAGGCGCTTCTTGTTGCGAAGATCAGCGCATATGCCCAAGGCTTCTCGCTTATGACAGAAGCCTCCGGGGCTTACGGATGGGGGCTTGACCTAGGGAAGGTGGCCCTGATCTGGAGGGGCGGCTGCATTATCAGGGCCAGGTTCCTTGACGATATTGCAAGAACTTATGAGGACGGGGAACCGAACAACCTGCTTTTCTGCGATAAGTTCAGGGCGGTTGTGAACGAGGACCAGGATGCGCTCAGGAGGTTAGTGGCGGAGGCCGTGATGCAAGGGATACCTGTTAACGCACTAGCCACCAGCCTAGGATACATCGACAGCCTCAGAGCGGGGAAGCTGCCGGCGAACCTCATTCAGGCGCAGAGGGATTACTTCGGGGCGCACACGTACGAGAGGGTGGACGAGGAAGGGGTATTCCATACAAATTGGCTGTAGAGGAGGCAGAGATGGCTACAAGCAGAATGGAGGCGCTCTGGAACTCGAATGATGGCAAATCTTGGGCATCGGCGCTAAATAAATACTACGAAAGCGTGAAGCCATCCAATCTTGAGCTGGAAACCTGGATGGCTTCAATTGAATGCAGGAAAATCGAATCTTTGGATGCAGCAGGATTCTATACATTTCTCCACGACAAGTACTTCGTGTGGAAGTACACAGCTCCTAACCGGCTCGCCACAACAAGGAGAAGCCTTCGGTCCTATGTCGAAGGCGGCAATCTATCTGAATTAAATGATATTAAGGAAAAGCTCTTCAGCTTCGACAGGAAAGATATCGGAAAAGGGCTGTCGATTGCATATCACATCAGAGGACTTGGCACTGCAGGCGCGTCAGGATTGCTTGCCGTGCTGTTTCCTGAGGAGTTCGGCACTGTCGACCAGTTCGTTGTGAAGAACCTGCAGGATATTAAAGATCTACCCGAGAGGGAAGCTGTCGCGAGGATCTCTCCAGAGAGCATAACCCTTGTGCAGGCTGGGATTCTGATAAGCATCCTGAAGAGAAAAGCAACTGAACTAAACTATGTGAACAAGACGGATTTCTGGACTCCTAGAAAAGTAGATATGGTCCTATGGGCAATCCGTTAGCCCACAATCTCAGTTTTCAAGGTTATTGAGCAATACCTATCAGATGAACTTGCTGTCAATCTGTTGATTATCAATGTTCATGCCTATGGTGAAGATCGGGCGTATGTCGGTGCGCGTGCTCGAGTTTCTCATGGACGTGAAAGTGCGAGTGCTCTTGCACTGACGTATCGCCCTCATGATGATTGTGATGCAGGTCATCATGTTTATGCCTATGCTCATGCTCAAGCAGCTCATGTAGGTGTCTGTGCGAATGGTTCTCCGTTACAGCAAGGTATGCGCCGAAGATCATGATCGCGAACGCGAGGAAGAACGAGATTGTCAAAGGCACTCCGAAAAGAATGAACGACAATCCGACCCCGATGAAGGGGGCGACTGCATAATAGGCGCTGGTGCGGGCTGCGCCAAGATCTCTTTGCGCGGAGACGTACAGGAAGATGCTCAGCCCGTAAGAGAAGAAGCCGAGGACCATCGCCCCGATGTTGTATAGGTGATTCCAGGTCGCCTCTCCAGCCATGACTGCGATCAGAAGGGCGCCGACGCCTGAGCCTAACCCCTTGATCACC
>CAZHKX010000060.1:0-6161 GCA_964532805.1 uncultured Clostridia bacterium | reverse complement strand
TCACCGTGATATGGACTGGATTCTTGAGCGAGAGCATCCTGGTGAAGTTGTTCTCGAGGCCCCAGGAAACGCATGCCATAAGCACTAGGGCTGAACCTACCGAGAAGTCGAAGCTGCCATCGAACTTGAAAGTCAGGATGAGGCTTGCCAGGGTTATCAACATCAAAGAGGCCCAAAGACGCCTGCCTATCGCTTCCTTAAAAATGACCATCGCGATTACTGATGTAGCGACTATCTCGAAGTTACCGAGTAGTGCCGCGTTTGATGAAGCCGTCAGCTTAAGACCGGCCATCATCAGGATGGGAGCAATTATGTCTAAGGCAATGACCCCCGCGGCCAAGGGAAGGTCAGCTCTGGATAGCCTGGCTTCTTTCAGGTTCTTCCGCCCTCTGTCCCCCAAGGCAGACAGCACCAGCATGCCGATGCCGGCTCCTAGGTACAGCATGGCGGCCATCATCATCGATGAGACCCCGTATAGCAGCAACTTGGAGACAGGAGAGCTCAAACCATAAAGCGCAGCGGCGGCAACTGCCCGTAGAACTGGCATGGAGGGCCCCCTTCCTTTTATGCCGGTCGTGCTCTATTGACTATCATACAGCAACAGGCGGAGTATCCAGCAGAGGGGGCATCCGTGTCAAAGGACGAGATTGCCTTAGCATGCTAGTGTTAGTAAGATAATCCTGAAGCATTTTTACGGCTAATGACCGGCGGAGGATCATATGAAGTTCATTGACCTGCACTGCGACACGCTAATGAGGACCTTCCTTTACAAGCAGACCGATATGAACAGGATGGACGGGATGGTTGACTTCGAGAAGATGGGGCAAGGTGGTCAGATGGCCCAGTTCTTCGCCATGTGGATGCTCTCTGCCGATATCACTGACCATGTCCCGGACGTGGAGGAAGTCGGCGACGAAAAGTACCTTTCACGTCTGCACCAGACGTTCAATGAGAACCTGAAGAAGCACTCAGGCAAGATCGCGTTTGCCGGCAACGCCTCGGACTTGCTGGCAAATGAGCGCTCGGGAAGGATGTCGGCATTCCTCGCAATAGAAGACGGCAGGAGCGTCGAGGGCAAGCTTGAGAACATCAAGCGTTACTACGATATGGGTGTACGGCTGATCTCCCTTACATGGAATTACGAGAACTGCTTCGGGTTCCCGAACTCCAAGGACCCGGAGAAGATGGAAAAGGGCCTAAAACCTTTCGGCCGTCAGGCCGTCGAGTACATGAACGAGCTAGGCATGCTTGTAGACGTCTCCCACTTATCGGACGGAGGTTTCTACGAAGTCGCAGAGATATCCAGGAAGCCTTTCCTGGCGTCGCACTCGAACTGCAGGTCGCTTAGCCCCCATACGAGGAACCTTACCGACGACATGCTAAGGGAGCTTGCCGACAAGGGCGGGGTGACAGGGTTGAACTTCGCGCCGATCTTCCTCACGCCTGACGCAAAGGGGAAGGATGCGACCCTCGAGCTCATGTCCGCCCATATAAGGCATATGATCAAGGTCGGCGGAGAGGACCTGCCAGCGCTGGGATCCGACTTCGACGGCATTGAGGGCAACATCGAAGTCCCTGACAGCTCGAAGATGCACCTGCTTCTAGACAGGCTTCAGAAAGACGGGGTGAAGCCCTCGGTTGTCGAGAAAGTCGCTTACGGGAACGCACAGAGGGTCATAACGGAAGCGCTGAAGTAATCCGGATTTCTCATTAGGGCTCGGAACCGCAGGTTCCGTACCCTTTTCCCGCCTTCGGCACCAATGGGGTTTTAAACTGACAGTACGCTGGCGGTTTTGTTTTGTACAGAAGCTTGTGGTCAAGTAAATGGTCAAGCAGGGTATTAATAAGGCATCCAATGACAAGGGAGAACTCTACATAGAGCTAAAGTATTTCTATCAAGTCTGCCAAATCCTTTAAACAGTGATTAGCGGCCCTATAATGCGCTTTATGAACGAGTATCGTAGTGAGCCCGACTGAGTTTCCCCCGTCTATATCGGACTTTGGATTGTCCCCTATCATGAATGCGGTTTGAGGGTAGCCTGCCATGCATAGGGCTGCATCGAATATTTCTCTTCTTGGTTTCTCGTATCCTACTAGTGACGATACCACAAAGCCCTCGAACTTGTTTGTTAGCCCTAGACTCTTAGCTGTTTCCTCTAATTCGGGGTAATTGTTTGACAGCACATACGACCGCCACCCTTTTGCCTTTGCCGCATCCAATGTATGAAGTGCGTCTGGGAACACATTGTACCTTTCGGACCTTAGTACTTGCCCCCTTACCCTATTGGCTGTTTCTTTTGCTTTATTGATGGGCATGCCAAGCTGCGACGCTATAATCTCGAAACGGGCCTCCATGTAGACCCACCATTTAGGCCCCGTAATCTGCGTATAATCACTCTCCGGGTTATCCCACGTAAAACAACTCTGCATGAAAGGTCTTATGTCATTTAGAGAGAGTGGACTGTCTGGATCGACCTCCTTGAGAGCGGCAAGAAACGAATTGCTCCACGGGGCGTCAGAATGGACCAGCGTCCCGTCGAAGTCCCAGAAGATAGCCTTGTTCAGCTTTTCGGGCATTTCCTTCACCTTTTTTACTCTCATATTTCCTATGAGCTTGACCCCACCGTAGTACCAGACTTGATGTTGGTTTTTCGCCTTTAAAAGCCAGATTCCTCCAGCCATCGAGGCGAATTCGGCTGGTGTAGGATTGTTAGTGCGCTGTGCGGATTGCACTCATTGCAGTCCCTTCTCCAGGGCTCTCTTTTCATTTTCGCATCACCCAGTCATGGCACACATTAGATTGTCAATAATGAGCTATACGAGAAAGACAAGGTGATATGGTTCCATTGAAAAGTAATGAGGTAGACTGGTTGCGAGTTTCGTACATGATTTCTTCGAACAACAAGTCAAATATGCATACCACCATCAATGGCAATCAATGGACTAAGTGTACATATCAGATTGACAATAAGAATGTGTAGCTGGACATATTTCATAGATGACGGAGCCTTTGATATATCGGGTTGGAAGTAAGGTAATCCAATATCTGTGGAACTTAGGCCAATATGACGAGTACCGGAGCGCCGGATCGCTTGAGCGTGCCTCATACAGGAAGGTATAAACGCACTCCGTAGCGAAGAAGCAAGAATACCGATAGGGGGGAGGAAGGGGACGTGAGGCTCAGGATATCGATGCCATTAGCGCTGCTTCTGCTCATTGTGTCATCTTGGGCCCCTGTGCTTTACGATTCTGGGCACGTCTTCCTTGCCGAGGAGGCAGGAGCGGTATGGTATCTGGACAAGGGAAGCCTCTTAATCAATGAATACGAAGGCGAAGGGCAGCTTCTTGATGCGATGGTCTATACATACCGCAATGATGGCGGCTTCGAGTACATAGAGAAGAACCTATGGCACATCGATTCGGGCAAATACAGGTACAAGCTTTCCGCCACATCCTCGTACGACTGCGAAGGAAACGAGCTTGGAACCTGATTCGTGGAGTTCGGGCAGGTCTCGTGGAGAACTGCAGGTGATAAGACGGCAGAAGGCAAGGTCTTCGAAGAAGTGGTCTCATATGCCCGTAGGGCAGGAGTATATCGATAGCCCGCAAGGCCTAGTACTAAGGTCAGTCCAATCAACGGAACTAATGCAAGGTTCAGATAGAACAATGGAGGGGATCAGATGAAAGTTCAGCAGACTGCCTCGTTGAAGCGTTTCAACACGTTTATGGGCTTCCTTCACCTGCTTCAGGGATTGGGGATGCTCTACCTCTCACTTTCAGTGGATAAGTTCGCCGCGTTCAAGCTGCCGGTCCTCACCAGCTTCCTTAAGTTCGACACGGTTCAGATGAGGCTGATATCGGTTCCCGGCAAGATAGCGGACCTGCCTTTCGCCGTCCTTGTGTCCTGCTTCCTGTTCCTGTCTGCGCTCGCCCACTTCATCATCTCCACTGTAGGCAATAAGACGTACAACCGTGACCTAGAGAAGGGGATCAACCGCTTCAGATGGTACGAGTACGCCCTGAGCTCATCGCTTATGATTTTCCTCCTCGCTCAGCTGTTCGGCGTCTACGACGTCGGGGCGCTGCTGACTATCTTCCTGCTCAACGCATCCATGAACCTTTTCGGCCTTCTGATGGAGGAGCTGAACCAGTACACCAAGAAGACTAAGTGGAGTCCGTTCGTATTCGGCACTATAGCAGGACTTGGCCCTTGGGTGGTGATAGTCATGCACGCTTTCGGCAATGCCGACCCGTCCAAGGTCCCTTGGTTCGCTTATGCGGTCTTCGGGTCTTACTTCCTCTTCTTCAACCTCTTCCCCATCAACATGATCCTTCAATACAAGAAGGTCGGCAGGTGGGCTGACTACCTGTACGGCGAGAGGGTGTACGTAATCCTTAGCCTGGTCGCAAAGTCGGTGTTGGCATGGCTGGTGTTCGCAGGGGTCATGCAGCCGATGTAATCAGATCCGCTTAGAAGCCGGAGAATAGGAAATGGCGGGCCGAAATATCTGCCCGCCATTTTTCGCTCGTTCAGCTGAAGATCACCTAGAGCCTCGGTATCATATCGCCGCTGTACTTGACCTCAAGGCGCTTGAAGCGCATCCTGTCGCCCGAGCTTGAAGATACGTTCAGCCTGGGATAGAAAGTGACGAGGTTGCAGGATATTATATCGCTGTCGCATATGTTGACCGCGTTCATGTACATCTTTATGTTGTCGCCGGTCTTCACTATCTTGAGGGTGTTTGTACCATTGTAGTTGAGACCTGGCACTGCTGCTCCACTGCTGTAGCTGCCCCCGTTCTCGTATAGGTTATAGCTCTCGGTCGAGTCGCTGCCAAGGTTGCTCAACAACGCGGTAATATACTGCGAAACCGGTGCGGCCCCGTCATATCCCAGAAGGATCTCTATCATGGTTACCGGTGTGGCATTGGTCACATGAAGCTCGAACACAAAGCTCATCGTGAAGTCACCGGTGAAACCATAAGGGCCAACAGCGATCTTACCGTTTAGATAGAGCCCGTCGCTGTCGATGATGCAGGTATAGGGCGAGAACCAGTCCTGAAGGTACCATTCATTCATATTTGGCGCTGTCGTGAAATTGAAAGTATAGGTCTTGGAGCAGCCCGCCATGCTTATCACGGCTGCAAGGGCAATGATAATAGCCGCAGATCTTGCTGCTTTCACAAAAACTCCCCCAATCTCTAATTAGTCGGCTTAGCTGCCATCAGCAAGTCAGCACTTTGCTAAAGTGTAAGCTGCACCCGAATGATGACGCCTGCCGGCAACTTGGCGCTTCAACTGGGACTTCTACTTAAGGCGGAGTAATCCTTCTAGGGAGACATGCATTGTTCAAAAATCCTGATGATGACAGCTTGCCGCAATTCCGAATGCGGCTAGCGCCGTCTGGTATAATCTCCCTAATCAATCTTCGACAGTCGGGAGGGATAGCGTGAAACCAAGATTTAAAGTCACGGTTACCACCAAGCTCTTCGCCCTCGACACCGATGCGCCGATCAGGATGCTTGAGGAGGCAGGCTGCGAGGTGGCGATGAGCCCGTTCAGGTATCCGATCAAGGCAGGAGAGATGGCCACGATAATCAAAGGAGTAGACGGCCTCATTGTAGGCGGTGATGTAGTCGACAGGGCCGCAATAGACGCCGCTGACAGGCTCAAGGTCATCTGCATGCACGGCATCGGCCTTGACCTCATCGACGTCGAGTATGCAAGGTCGAGGGGGATAGTCGTAGAGAACCTTCCCGGGATAAACGCGGATGCAGTGGCTGAGCTGGCCCTGGGGCTTCTAATCGCCCTCGCCAGGAACGTGGTTGAGGCCGACCGCCAGTTCAGGGAGGGCCACTGGAGAAGGCAGGTCGGGTTTGAGCTCATCGGCAAGAACGTCGGCATAGTGGGCCTTGGCGCGATAGGAAAGGCGCTCGCCAGGAAGTGTCGCTGCCTTGGGATGAATGTCATCGCCTACAACAGGTCCAAAGACGAGGCATTTGCGGCAGAGTATGGCGTGCGCTACGTGGAGATGGAAGATCTCATGGCTGCTTCGGACTTCATCTCGCTTCATGTGCCGCATTCACCTGAGACCCACTACATTATCGACGCCGCCCGCATCGCGCTTATGAAGAAATCGGCATATCTTATCAACACCTCCC
>CAZHKX010000059.1:0-10024 GCA_964532805.1 uncultured Clostridia bacterium | reverse complement strand
GCGCGAGGAGGCCATGGCGGCAGGAAAGCCCCCGCGCTACTACGGCAAGTGCAGCCACCTCACCGAATCCGAGAGGAAGGCCTTCGAGGCCGAGGGCAGGAAGCCCGTCATAAGGGTGAGGGTACCCGCCAAGCGCTACGAGTTCGACGACATACTCAGGGCGCACCAGGAGAAGGACATGGGAGAGCGCGGTGACTTCGTCATCGTGAAGTCGGACGGTTCCCCCGTATACAACTTCGCCACAGTCGTCGACGAGCACCTGATGGACATCACCCACGTCATGAGGGCGGTCGAGCATCTTACTAATACTTTCGACCAGCTGGTGATATACGATTTGATGGGATGGAAGGCGCCCACCTTCGGGCACCTGACGCTTATGCTAAACCCCGACCGCACCAAGATCTCCAAGAGGGCAGGCGCGGTCTACATCGGCGAGTTCAGGCAGATGGGCTACCTCCCCGAGGCGCTCGTGAACTTCCTCGCGCTGCTAGGCTGGAATCCCGGCACCGAGCGCGAGATGTTCACGATGGACGAGCTTGTGGGCGAGTTCACGCTGGAGAACCTCTCCAAGTCGGACGCCATATTCGACATGAAGAAGCTCGACTGGTTCAATGGCGAGTACATAAGGAAGATGGAGGTTACGGAGCTCGCCAAGAGGATACTTCCCTTCATCAAGGATTCGGGGCTTCTCCCCCAGTGCTGGACCGGACATCATAAGCCGGACCTTCTGGGATGCGAGGCCGTGCCGGTCTGCGCCGGCCACAAGTACGACTGGAAGTTCCTGGAGGATGCGACCGCGCAGATCAAGGACAGGATCACAAGGCTCACCGAGGCCCCGGAGATGCTGGGATTCCTCTTCACCGAGGACGTGGCGCTGGACCCTCTGGCGTTCCGAGACAAGCAATCCCATGACGCCGCATTCTCCCTCGACATACTGAAAAGGGCGAGCGCGGTGATAGACAGCATCTCCGAATGGGAGAAGGACGCCATAGAGGCCGCATTCAGGTCGGCTATAGAAGCTGCCGGAATGAAGCTCGGCGACTTCCTCATGCAGGTGAGAGTCGCCCTCACCGGAAAGCGCGTCACCCCTCCCATGTTCGAGAGTATGCATCTTCTGGGGAAGGACTCCTGCAAGGTGAGGATAGATAAGGCGGTCGCCCTCATGGCAGGGGAGGTAGCCAAGGCTTGATCGGAGAAAAGGCGCTCAACCCTAGACAGATGGAGGCGGCCTGTCAGATAGACGGGCCACTTCTGATACTCGCGGGAGCCGGAAGCGGCAAGACGCGGGTGCTCACCTACCGCATCGCCGGGATGATCTCCGACTGCGGCATACCGCCGTTCTCCATACTCGCCGTGACCTTCACCAACAAGGCCGCCGAGGAGATGCGAAACAGGGTTGAGAGGCTTGCCGGCGAATTCGGGCGCTATGTCACAGTCGCCACATTCCACTCGTTCTGCGTGAGGGTTCTGAGAAACGAGGCCGACCTCATCGGCTATCCGAGGTCCTTCACCATATTCGACGAGTCGGACTCGCTTGCGGCGGTCAGCAGGGCGCTTCGCGAGCTTAACCTCTCGAAGGACATATACAAGCCTTCCGCGGTGCTGGGGATGATATCGGATGCGAAGAACGAGCTTCTCACCCCTGCGGAATTTGCCGCAAAGGACGCCTGGCAGAAGAGCATAGGTGCCATATACGCCAAGTACCAGCAGCTTCTTGTGGACAACGGCTCGATGGACTTCGACGATCTGATCATGCAGACGGTGAAGCTCTTCCAGGAGAGGCCCGAGGTGCTCGAGCGCTACCAGGACAGGTTCCGCTATATCATGGTCGACGAGTACCAGGACACGAACCACGCGCAGTACATGCTGGTGAGCATGCTGGCGGCGAAGTACCGGAACATAGCGGTCGTCGGCGACGACGACCAGTCCATATACACCTGGAGGGGGGCGGACCCCTCCAACATACTCGACTTCGAGAAGGACTACCCGGACGCGAAAGTGGTGAAGCTCGAGCAGAACTACCGCTCTACAGGAAACATACTCGAGGCCGCCTCCGGGGTCATCGCCAACAACAGGGGCAGGAAGAAGAAGACCCTGTGGACGGACAAGGACAAGGGCTCGAAGGTCCTCCTTTATAACGCCGCGGATGAGAGGCAGGAGGCGGCGTTCGTAATAAAGGAGATAGAAAGGCTGGTAATCTCCGAGGGCAGGAAGTTCTCGGACTTCGCCGTGCTTTATCGCATGAACTCCCAGTCCCGAGTGGTGGAGGAGAACCTCATCAAGAGCAACTTCCCGTACAAGATAATCGGGGGGCTTAAGTTCTACGAGCGCAGGGTGGTCAAGGACATACTCGCCTACCTCCGCTTCATAGTCAACCCGCACGACTCGGTCGCGATGGCAAGGATCATTAACGTGCCAAGAAGAGGCATAGGCGACACCACCGTCGAGAAGGTCGAGAAGCTCGCAAGGGAGCTGGGCTCATCGATGTGGGAGGCGGCAAGGCAGTACGGAAGCGACGAGAAGGGCGCGGAGAGAAGCAGGAGGCTAGTGTCCGCCTTCGTCAAGATGGGGGATGCCCTCATAGCTATGAACGGGGCCTTCCGCCTAAGCGAAGTGGTCGAGAGGATATTGCAGGACTCCGGCTATTATGCCGAGCTCCGGGCGGACGACAGCCTTGAGGCGGAAGCTGACCTCGACAACCTGAGGGAGCTCATCTCCGTCGCCAAGGAGTACGAGGTGAGGCAGAATAATGCCGCGAAAGCAGCCGAGGAGGCTAAAGGCGCGGACTCCGCATGGGAGGGCGAGACAAAGCCCGACCCCAGGAACATCGACGCCTTCCTGGAGGAAGTGGCGCTTCTTACGGACCTCGACCGCACTAACCTAGGAGACGACAGCGTAAGCCTCATGACGCTGCATTCAGCCAAGGGCCTGGAGTTTCCGGTAGTGTTCATGATAGGCATGGAGGAGAACATGTTCCCGCTGGGGCGCGCGCTTTATGAGCCGAGACAGCTCGAGGAGGAGAGAAGGCTCTGCTACGTCGGCATGACGCGGGCAAGGGAGAGGCTTTACTTCGTGAATGCCGCCTACAGGGTGCTCTACGGTACGAGCTCAAACAACCTCATGTCCCGCTTCGTAAACGAGGTGCCCAAGGACGTGCTTGAATGCCTGAATCCCGGCGAGACCCCGATGTGGAGGACGCCCGGCAGGGACTATTCCTCGGGCAAGTGGGGAGATCCTGGAAGGCCGGGGGGCTCCTGGAAGAGGGAAGGGGATTTCGAGCCGCAGCCTGAAAGAAAGCCGGCCAGGGAAGCCTTTCCGGTGAGAAATGCGCAGGCGACGGGCGCGAAAGACGGCGGCAAGGGCTTCAGGGCGGGAGACAAGGTTAAGCATCCCGTGTTCGGAAGGGGCACTGTGGTGAATGTGGCGAATACCGCAGGCGACACGGTAGTCACAGTCGCCTTCGAAGGCCAGGGGGTAAAAAGGCTCGCGCTGAGTTTCGCCCCACTAAGCAAGGATTAGGTCGCAGGGCAGGCATAGGAGTAGATTGAGACCAAGCTTTCCCTGGGAGGAAGCCGCAGATGGACGAGAACAGGCAGCTGCCATCGGAAAGGGCCATATGGCTCCGCGGGGAGATTGAAAGGCACAACAGGCTCTACTACGAGCTCGACGCGCCGGAGGTTACGGACGCCGAGTACGACGCGCTAATAGTGGAGCTTAGGAGACTCGAGGACGAACATCCCGAGCTGAGGACAGCAAGCTCGCCTACTTCAAGGGTGAGCGGCGTGCCTTCAGGGAGATTCCCCCAGTACAGGCACCGCATACCCATGCTTTCGCTTGACAATGCCTTCGATTTCGAGGACCTGAGCGCCTTCGACCAGAGGGTGAGGAAGGCCACTGGCGAGGATAAGCTCCGCTACGTCTGCGAGCCCAAAATCGACGGTCTTGCGATAAACCTCGAGTACAGGGGCGGAAAGCTTTCAGTGGGTGCCACAAGGGGGGACGGGGCCGTCGGCGAGGATGTGACGGCGAATATTCTGACCTTAGCCGAGGTTCCCAAAAGGCCTCCCCTTGAAAGTGCCATAGGTACAGGGGATCTTACCGTCCGCGGAGAGGTCTACATGAGAAAGGCCGATTTCGCCGAGCTCAACCGCCAGAGGGAGGAGGACGGCGAACCTGCCTTCGCCAACCCCAGAAACTCCGCTGCAGGCTCACTAAGGCAGCTTGACCCCAAGATAACAGCCGGAAGGAAGTTATCCTTCTTCGCATATTTCCTTCCTGAATCAGAGGCGCTTAAACTGGATTGCCATTCGGGTTCGCTAGAGCTTCTAAGGGAGCTCGGGTTTCCAGTGAATCCTGACATAAGCATAGCCGAGGGCATCGAAGAGGCGCTGGATTATTGCCGTATGCTCGGAGAGAAGCGCGACGGCATCGACTATGAGATAGACGGCGCGGTGATAAAGGTGGACTCTCTCGCTCTTCAAAGGGAGCTGGGATTCACCGCGAGAAGCCCCAGATGGGCCATCGCCTACAAGTTCCCCCCTAGGCAGGCTAGGACGAAGCTAATAAGAATCGAAGTCCAGGTCGGAAGGACAGGGGTGCTAACGCCAAGGGCGGTGCTCGAGCCCGTTACGGTTGGCGGCGTGACCGTGCAGCACGCCTCCCTTCACAACGAGGACCTGGTAAGGCAAAAGGACATCCGGGAGGGCGACACCGTCATCGTGCAGAGGGCAGGGGACGTTATCCCGGAAATCGTAGGGCCTGTCTTAGAGGCAAGAGACGGCAGCGAGAGGCAGTTTTCAATGCCTTCGCACTGCCCCGAATGCGGTGCCGGAGTGTCCAAGGCCGAGCAGGAGGTGGCGGTAAGGTGCACCAACGCCTCATGCCCTGCTAGGCTAAGGGAGGGGCTAATCTACTTCGCCTCAAGGGGGGCCATGGACATCGACGGCATGGGCCCTGCAGTAATAGACCAGCTCATCGCGACGGGCACTGTAAAAGACTTCGCCGACCTCTACAGCCTTGATACGGCAAAGATCGCAGGGCTTGAGAGGCTGGGGGAGAAATCATCGGCGAAGCTGGCCGCAGCGATTGCCGCAAGCAGGGGCAGGCCGCTGCACAGGCTTCTAGGCTCGCTAGGGATAAGAAACGTGGGAGCCCAGACCGCAAGGCTTATCGCCGAGCATTTCGGAAACATGGATGCCGTGATGGCATCGCATGAGGAGGATCTTACCGAGATACCCACGGTAGGCCCCGTGGTGGCGGAGGCTGTCGCAGGCTTCTTCTCCATCGAGCAGAACCGCGCCCTTATTGAAAAGCTCAGGTCCTTCGGCGTGAACATGCAGGAGCCGAGGGTCCGGGTCGACGAAAGGGCCCTTGGCGGGCCGTTTGCGGGCAAGACCGTGGTGTTCACGGGGACGCTTTCGGGCCTGACAAGGCAGGAGGCCCAGGAAAGGGCGCTAAGGCTTGGCGCCAAGGTGACCGACAGCGTATCCTCGAAGACGGACTACGTCGTTGCCGGCCAAGACGCCGGATCAAAGCTTCAGAAGGCGGAGAAGCTGGGAGTGAGGGTACTAGGCGAAGAGGAGTTCATAAAGCTTTCCCGAACAGGGGAAGATGATGGCCAGGGAGGTCTTTTCTGATGGGAATAACCAAGGATGACGTGCTTAGGATCGCGGAGCTTTCAAGGCTGGAGTTCACAGACGAGGCGGCTGAGAGGTTCGCCGCAGAGCTTGGAAGCATACTTGCCTACGCCGAGCAGCTCGGCGAGGTCGACACAGAGGGCAAGGAGCCCCTTTCGCATGCGCTCGAGCTGAAGAACGTGATGCGCGAGGACGTGCCGGTGCCCGGCCTTACGCATGAGGAGGCGCTCTATAACGCGCCGTCAAAAAAAGGGGAGTTCTTCCTGGTGCCCCGCATCATGGACAACTCCGACGGGGAATAGGGGGAAGCTGCCATGGAGCTGTATGAGCTTAGCGTAAAGGACCTTCTGGCGCAGTTTGAGAGCGGGGCGGCGAGCCCGTCAGAGGCGCTAAGAAGCGTAAAGGATAGGATCGACAAGGTGGAGTGCGAGGTCAACGCATTCCTTCTTCTGGACCTGTCCGGGGCGGAGCGGAGGGCGAAGGCCGCCGACGATGCCTGGCAGGAGTACAGGAAGGGCGGTAAAAGGCCCAAGGCGCTCTGCGGCGTGCCTTATGCCCTCAAGGACAACATGTGCGTGAAGGGGATGCGCACCACCTGCGCATCGAAGATACTTGAGAACTTCGTGCCCCAGTACGATGCCACGGTGGCGGAGAAGCTGGCAGGCTCAGTGCTTTTGGGCAAGGCCAACATGGACGAGTTCGCCATGGGCTCATCTACCGAGAATTCCGCTTTCGGCCCCAGCAGGAACCCGTGGGATACCGGATGCGTGCCCGGAGGCTCCTCCGGAGGCTCGGCGGCGCTCGTCGCAGCAGGCATGGGGCAGTTCGCCCTGGGCTCCGACACAGGGGGCTCGATAAGGCAGCCAGCCGCGTTCTGCGGGGTTGTGGGGCTTAAGCCGACATACGGAAGGGTGTCAAGATACGGCCTTGTGGCATTCGGCTCCTCTCTGGATCAAATAGGCCCGTTCACCCGCACTGTGGAGGATGCAGCCCTGGTCTTCGACGCTATCTCTGGATATGACCCGAAGGAGAGCACCTCCGCCCCCATGGGAAGCGCGGGCGTGCATTCCGCCTGCGGCAAGGACATAAAGGGCATGAGAGTCGGCCTTCCGAAGGAGTATTTCGCAGAGGGCCTCGAGGAGAACGTCAGGCAGCAGGTAATGAAAGCTGTGAAGTCCCTTGAGGCAAGGGGCGCCGTGGTCGTCGAGGTCAGCCTTCCAAGCTCCATGATGGGCCTTGCCACCTATTACCTTGTGGCTACGGCGGAGGCGAGCTCGAACCTGGCGCGCTTCGACGGGGTGAGGTACGGCTACAGGGACCGCGAGGCCCAGGATATTACAAGCGTCATGAAGAAGAGCCGCAGCAAGGGCTTCGGCGAAGAGGTGAAAAGGAGGATCATGCTGGGCACCTACGTGCTTTCGGCAGGATACTACGACGCCTACTACAACAAGGCGCTCAAGGTCAGAAGGGTCCTCAAGGAGGAGTTCGATGCCGCGCTATCGAAGTGCGATGCGATCATCGGGCCAACATCGCCCAGCGTGTCGTTCCGCTTTGGCGAGAAGACCTCAGACCCGCTTAGCATGTACATGAGCGACATCTACACCATCACGGCGAATTTGGTGGGCCTTCCCGCCATATCGGTGCCGTGCGGCCTGGCAGAGGGCCTTCCCGTGGGCCTTCAGATAACCGCCAAGGCCTTCGACGAGGCTACTATCATGAGCCTTGCCTCGGCTGTGGAGGCCGATGCTGGCGTCTCGGGCATGCTGCCCGTAATGAACGGGGGTGCAAGGTGATGTCCTGGGAGACAGTGGTTGGAATCGAAGTACATGCTGAGCTTAACACCGAATCCAAGGTTTTCTGCGGGTGCAGGACGCAGTTCGGCGCGCCCCCGAACACCCAGGTGTGCCCGGTCTGCCTGGGAATGCCGGGCGTGCTTCCGGTGCTTAACAGGAAGGCGGTCGAATTCTGCATGAAGGCCGGCCTAGCCTTAAACTGCACCGTATCCGGAAGGACCAAGTTCGACCGCAAGAACTACTTCTACCCTGACCTTCCGAAGGCATACCAGATCTCGCAGTACGACATGCCCATCGGAAGAAACGGCTGGCTGGACATAGAGGTGGACGGCAGGACCAAGCGCATCGGCATAAGAAGGGTGCACCTTGAGGAGGAGACCGGTAAGCTCGTCCATGCAGGCGACGACATAACCAGCGCGACAAGCTCGATGATAGACTTCAATAGGTGCGGCATACCGCTCATCGAGATAGTAAGCGAGGCCGACATGAGATCCGCCGAGGAAGCTAGGGCATACCTTGCCAAGCTGAGGAGCATACTCCTGGCAATTGGCGTATCCGACTGCAAGATGGAGGAGGGCTCCATGCGCTGCGAGGCGAACGTCTCGGTGAGGCCTTCCGGCACGGACCAGATGAACCCGCTGACCGAGATGAAGAACATCGCGTCCTTCAAGGCTGTCTACAAGGCGATAGAGTTCGAGGCTGTCAGGCAGGCGGACGTGTATGAGGGGGGCGGGCAGGTAAGGCGCGAGACCAGGCACTGGGACGACGCGAAGGGCGAGACCGTCTTCATGAGGTCGAAGGAGCAGGCCCACGATTACAGGTACTTCCCTGAGCCGGACCTTGTGGCGCTGGATATCGACGATGGCTGGATAGATAGGGTCAAAGCCGGCATACCCGAGCTTCCCGACCAGCTGAAGGCGAGGTTCATGGCGGATTTCGGCATTGGGCCCAACGAGGCGTTCCTGATATCGGAGGATGCGGCGCTCTCGCGTTACTTCGAGGAGGCCGTCGCAGGCGGGGCGGATGCTAAGCTTGCCGCCAACTGGATAACAGGGGAGCTCGCAGCCGCACTCAACTCCGCAGGTATCGATGTAAATGGCTGCCTGTTCACCGCGGCACACATGGCCGAGCTTCTTAAGCTGGTCGCGTCGGGCAAGATCAGCGGGAAGACGGCTAAGGAGGTCTTCGCGGAGAGCTTCGCCACAGGTATCAGGCCAGGTGCCATAGTCGATGCTAAGGGGCTAGGGCAGATAAGCGGGGATGATGAGCTGAGGGCTGCCGCCGTCTCGGTGCTCGACGCCAATCCCGGCCCTGCGGCTGACTTCCTCGGGGGCAAGGAGAACGCACTTACCTTCCTTGTCGGGCAGATGATGAAGCTGACTAAGGGAAGGGCGAACCCGAAAAAGGCGAACGAGCTTCTCCGGGAGGAGCTTGAGCGCCGCAGGTAAGAGACAGAAGCGCACAGGGGCTCCCCACCGTGCAGGGCCCGCACCGGGACCATTCATCTTGAAGGGGTGATAACGTGGTTTCTGGAAAGGACGATAGGAAGGCTCTTGACACCTTGGCCATGACGGAGGCATTCGAGAACTACTACTACGAGTGGTACCTGAAGAGGGTGCCGCCCTTCATGCTCCTGTTCGGCGGGGTGCTGTGCATACTCTCCGCCCTGTACATGGTGTTTGCCATGGACTTCGATGCGGGAAGCGACGCTGCCATGTACCTTGCCCTCATCGACGGCATGGTGGGCTTGCTGCTGCTTCTGGTGTATCTGTACCTTAGAAGCCTTGTCGCGGAGTATGCCCGCATCGGAAGGCGCACGGCGGCCGATTACCTGGCAAGCGGACTCATCGTCATATATTCCATCATAATCGGCACCGCGCCGCACATGCCCGCAAGCGAGGTGATCTTCGTCTTCGGGGTGATGTCCCTTCTTCTGGTGCCGAGGCTTAAGCCGTGGAGGCTCCTGGTGACGGCGCTTCTCTGCTCTATCGTCTTCATATCGGTCAATTACTTCCTCACTGGCGACGCGACCCAGATAATAAACGCCGCCATAAACGCGGCGGCGGCTGTGACGCTTGCTTATGTGCTTTCGGTCATCAGCTACACGAACAGGGCCGAGGCCTTCGCCTGGAACTACAGGCTGGATAAAGCCAACGCGCTTCTTAAGGCAGAATCTGAGCTTGACCCGCTGACCGGGCTTGTGAACAGAAGGCGGTCCAACGCCGTCTTCGCGATGGAATGGGCCAGGGCCAAGCGGAGCAAGGAGTGGATGTCCATACTGATGGTCGACATAGACGACCTGAAGGGCATAAACGACAGGCTGGGCCACGCGATGGGCGACGAGTGCATACTTACGGTGGCCAACGCGATGAAAAGCGTGGTCAAGAGGGGCTCCGACTTCATAACCAGGTGCTCAGACGACTTTGCTTCAAGATACGGCGGTGACGAGTTCATGCTGCTTCTTCCGGGCACTGACAAGGATGGTGCATCGAAGGTGGCCGAGCTCATCATCTCCAGGGTAAGGGAGAGGAGCAGGGAGCTGGGCATGGGGGATAAGACCGGGAAGCTTACCGTCTCTATAGGACTTGCATCGTC
>CAZHKX010000058.1:0-10565 GCA_964532805.1 uncultured Clostridia bacterium | reverse complement strand
CATTCATGCTCTCCTTCGCAAGCATCCCCTGGATGGGAGGCCACTTCCCGGGGCTGATCTCTTTTCTCATGGCCGAAGGCAGGATGAGGCTCTACGCCACTTACAACCTGGCGAGAATGAGCGAACTCGAACTGGGGGAGACATCGCTTCGGGCGGTTATCAGAAAGGTCGGGGAGACGCTTGAGGTAAGCGCCTCGTATGACAAGGCAGGCGAGCTGGCCGCCCCCAAGAACGGCCTTATGGTAAGGACGATCAAGGAGAGCATCACAGCAAAAACCAGGGTGCGCCTCTCAGATGCCGCAGGAAGGGTGATCTTCGAAGGTGAGAGCGGCAGCGCCGGGCTTGAGATCTCGGGGGATGTGCGCAAGTACATGAAGGTGAAGAAGTGAAGGGCTTCGACGTAAGGCGCATAGAATCCGTGACCGACAAACCTGAGGGCGATGGCCCGGTCATATACTGGATGAGCAGGGACCAAAGGGTGGAGGACAACTGGGCGCTGGCGCGGGCGCATCAGAAGGCTATCGAGCGCGGTTCGCCCCTTGCAGTGGCGTTCTGCCTCACGGACGAGGTCCCAGGCGCAAGCAGAAGGCACATCCGTTTCATGCTGGAAGGCTTAGCCGGGGAGGCGAAGCGGCTTCTCGGCATGGGCATCCAGTTCCACTTCCTTACGGGAAGTCCGGGGCTTGAGGTGGCCGGGCTTGCCGGAAGAATCGGGGCGGGGCTGGTAGTCTCAGATTACGGGCCCCTGAGGCAGGCGGCCGCATGGAGAAGGCAGGCGGGAGAGAGGCTATCATGCTGCATGGAGACGGTCGACGCGCATAATATCGTGCCTACACACTTTGTCACTGATAAGAGGGAATATGCGGCCTATACTATCAGGCCCAAGCTGAATGCCCTGCTGGGAGGATTCCTGGAGCCTGCGCCATCTCTGCCGTCTTTGGACATGGGGGCGCCCGGGGAGGAAAGCCTGCGGAGGCTGGAGGATGAGCTCTCCCGGCTGGCCGCCTTTGGGACTGGAGGGTATCCTGAGGCCGGAAGCGAGGCTGCGAGCAGGAGGCTTGCAAGCTTCCTGCGAACCGGCTTGGACCGCTATCACGAATCAAACGATCCGAATCTTAACCTTCAGTCAGGGCTCTCCCCATACATCCATTTCGGCCAGGTCTCTGCCCGAAAGGTGGTAGCTGAGGCCCTCTTAAGAGGCGGCAAAGGGTCGGATGATTTCGTTGAGCAGGCCTTCATAAGACGCGAGCTTGCCGAGAATTTCTGCAGGCATTGCACAGGATATGACAGCGCTGCCGGGTTTCCCGATTGGGGGAGGAAGACCCTCCTGAAGCATGCCACCGACCCCAGGGACCATATATACAGCTTCGGGGAGCTTGAGGCGGGCAAGACGCACGACAGGCTGTGGAATGCGGCCCAGAGGCAGCTGACAGGGGAGGGGGCCATGCCCGGCTACCTGAGGATGTATTGGGCCAAGAAGCTGCTCGAGTGGACGGCATCGCCTGATGAGGCCATGGATTTCGCAGTGAGGCTGAACGACGGCTACAGCCTCGACGGAAGAGATCCCAACGGTTATGCGGGCATAAGCTGGTCCATTGGCGGCCTGCACGACAGGCCTTGGGGGGAGAGGGCGATATTCGGCATGGTGAGGTACATGTCATATGCCGGCATGAGAAGGAAGTTCGATGTCGACAGGTACATAGAAGGGCAGGCGTCAAAGCAGGCGTCAGGGCAGGCGGGGCACTAGCCGGGCATTGCCGCGCGTGTCGCGTTTCGGCTATCATGTAATGGATTTAACGGCAAGGAGGATGCGGATGAAGATAGTGATACTGGACGGGTACAACATGAACCCGGGCGACATATCCTGGGATCCGATCAGAAGGTTCGGAGAGGTCGAGATATTCGACAGGACCAGCCCTGAGCAGATACTGGAGAGGGCGAAGGATGCCGAGATAATCCTTTCGAACAAGGTGCCCTACACTAAGGAGACGCTTGCCAAACTGCCGAAGCTCAGATACATCGGCGTGATGGCGACCGGCTACAACCAGGTGGACGTGGAAAGCGCCACAGCCATGGGCATCACCGTTACCAACATCCCCACATACGGGACCAACGCAGTGGCACAGCACGCTTTCGCGCTCATGCTTGCGCTGACCATACACGCTGAGAGCCACAGCGAAGGCGTGAAGTCGGGCAAATGGGCGAAGTCACCCGACTATTCCTATTGGGACTACCCGCTGACCGAGCTTGCGGGCAAGACCCTCGGCATCATAGGCTTCGGCAGGATAGGGCAGATGGTTGGCAGAATCGCGCTCGCCTTCGGCATGAAGGTCCTTGCTGTGGACAACTACAGGAATCCGGCGCTTGAGACAGAAGGGCTCAGATACGCAAGCCTTGACGAGCTCTATGCCGGCTCAGATATCATAACGCTGCACTGCCCGCTAACTGAGTCCAACAAATGGATGATCAACAGGGAAGCCATCGCCAAGATGAAGGACGGCGTGAAGATAATCAACACATCAAGAGGGCCGCTAGTCAACGAGCTAGACCTCTGCGATGCCCTAAACAGCGGCAAGGTGGGGGCAGCGGGGCTTGACGTGCTGAACCAGGAGCCTCCGGCAGCAGGCAACCCGCTGTACAAGGCGAAGAACATCATCATCACCCCTCACATCGCATGGGCTCCGAGGGAGTCGAGGCTGAGGCTCCTTGCAATTGCCGAGGAGAACATAGAGAAGTTCCTCGCAGGCACTCCAATCAATGTGGTAACAAAGAGATAGTCGTAATCCGGTTTGAGCCCCTCCCTGAGAGGGGCCTTTTCATAGGGGATAATATTATTAAGTTGGTATATGCGGATAAGCGAATATATTGGGGCAAGAGAAAAGCCGGGTCGGAGCCCGGCTAGTTTTTAAAGAAGCCTTCTGGAGAGGTTTCCCAGGAAGTCGTGCACGTTGGTGGTTATCGAGATGGCGCTGAGCGAGCCGCGGTCTCTAAGTTTATTAGATGCGAACTCGGCAGTATCGACGATGTAGAAGTATATCGGCCTTATGGAGTCACCGACTTTCCTGTAGCATGCAGTCATGTTGCCTGTGGCGATCGAGTGGAGCTGGGTCGCCATGCAGATCACGGTAGTCGCCCTGTCCGTTATTGCCCTCATTGCGTCCTGGGCCTCATAGACGTTCCTGTAGACTTCGGGAAGCGGCCCGTCGTCTCTAATGGAGCCTGCCAGCACATAAGGTATGCCGTGCCTCATGCATGCGGCCATCACGCCGTCTGTGATCTTTCTCTGCCTTATGAACTCCTCTATGGAGCCTGCCTCCTTGATCATGTTAATCGTGTCCAGGTGGCAATAGTGGCCATGGGGGACGGGCATGTTGGTGTGTATGTCGTTTCCCAATGCCGTGCCGAACACTGAGCCCTCGATGTCATGGGTGGCGACCGCGTTTCCGGCCAGCATGGAATGAACGTATCCCGCCTCGATGAGGCCTGCCATGACCTGCCTGGAGTAATGGTCGAAGACAACAGCGGGCCCAAGCACCCATGTTATGTGTCCGAAGTCGCTCTCGTAATCAAGCAGCTCCTCTAGGCAGTCGTAGTCCATCGACATAGGAGTCTCCCTTGACCTGCTGCTTCTGAACGAGAACGGGTCGACGTTTGAACTCCTCGGCGATGTAAAGGGGTCTATGTTGATGAAGATGCCCTCCGACGGGTCATCGTTTCTTCCTATCACTACAAGCTCGCCCTTCTTAATCTTCCTCAGCTCGACCGAATGAAGCCTGCCATCGGACAGGGATACGGCGCAGTCCATGCGGCTCACCTCGACCAGCTTCCACTGGCCGTCTATCTTGAAGTATTCCGGATAGATGGATGTGGCATGATAGCCTTCCGGTGCGATTCCGTCCAAAGGCGCAGGCATAAGCCGTGCGTCCGGCGCTTCGGCGAAGCGGGAACCGCAGAAATCCGGCCTTTTGTATTCTGGAAGAGAGAAAGGCATTGGAATTACCCCCACAAGGCAAACATTATAAAGGAGGTCGGCAAAATCCGCCTCCTGTCTTGGTCCGCCTATGAATATTCTAAGCTTGCGGCACTTTTATCGCAATGTCCCTCTCCAGCTTTTCGACGTCCAGGTTGTTGTCGCTGATGACGGCCTCGGCGATGTTCTTGCAGTGGTCGCCGATTCTCTCCATGTTATGGACGACGTCAAGGAAGATGACTGCGCTCTTGGGATTGCACAGGCCTTCATTCAGCCTCTTTAAGTGGCCTGTCCTCATGGCATTCTCCATGTCGTCCAGGTCGGCTTCCGCCATGATGACCTTAATCGCCCTGTCTATGTCGTTGTTCCTGAGCGAGGTTATGCTGAGGTCCACTATGCTGAGGACTTTGCTGAACCCCATCTCCAGGTCCGCCTGGGCCTGCTCAGAGAACTTGAGCCCCTCGTTTGCGACCTCAAGCGCCGCCTCGCCGATATTGGTGCAGTGGTCGGCAATCCTCTCGATATCGCTGGTGACATGCATGAGGCCTGCCACCCTGAGCGATTCATGGTCTGTGAGAGTCTTTCTAGACATCATCGTGGACATGTACTTGATGATCTCCTTATCCAGGAGGTCTACTATGTCCTCGATCTCAAGTATGCGCTTCATGGCCTGATGGTCCAGGTTCATAAGGGCAGTCTTAGCGTCGGAGGACATCTGCCTGGAGTACTCCGCCATCCTTGCCAGCTCCTTCGTCGCAAGGTCAAGCGCCGCATATGGGGTGCCTACCACCTTGTAGTCGATGAAGAGGCAGGTCCTCTGCTCGCAGATATCCTTTCCCGGGACGAGGAGGTTGGCAACCTTGACGAGCAGCCAGATGAAGGGAAGGAGTAGTAGCGTATTCGCCAGGTTGAAGGCTGAATGCATCGCCGCGATGCCGCTCTTGATGCCGCCGGCGATGGTCACATCCGTGCCCAGAAAGCCCGAGATGGCCTTCTCAATGCCTGCCTTGCCCGCAAGATAGAACAGGGGGATGAAGATCAGGGCTCCTACGACGTTGAAGATGGTGTGCGTCAGAGCTGCCCTTCTGGCTTCCTTCCTTGCGCCGATCGATGCCAGCAGCGCCGTTATCGTAGTGCCGATGTTGGCGCCCATTAGCAGCGGGAAGGACTGCACGAGCCCGATGACCGCAGGAGAGGAGGGGGAATCTGCCGCGCTGGCCAGCGTCTGCAGCACGCCGATGGATGCGCTCGAGCTCTGGATGACCATCGTAAACACGGTGCCTATCAGGAGCCCCAGCACAGGATGCTGAGCGGAGCTTTCCATAAGGCTCAGGAAGAATTCGCTCTTCACAAGTGGCTTGACCGCGGCGCCCATGGTGTTCAGCCCAACGAACAGCACTCCGAATGAGAAGAAGAACTGGCCTATGTACTTAAGGCGGGGCCTCTTGGCAACGAACATGACGATGAAGCCCAGGGCCACGAAGAGCCATGCCAGGTTTCCGATGTTGATCGCGACGAGCCAGGCGGTGATGGTGGTGCCGATGTTAGCTCCCATGATGACGCCGACGGATTGCCTCAGCGTCATGAGCCCTGCGCTGACGAAACCGATTACCATTACGGTAGTCGCGCTGGAGCTCTGGATTATCATGGTGACCAGTGCGCCGACCAGCACCCCAAGAAGCGGGTTCGAGGTAAGCAGCTGCAGTATCCGACGCATGCTCTCACCGGCCGCCTTCTGTAGCGCCTCGCCCATCTGCATCATGCCGTAGATGAAAACTGCCAGGCCCCCGAACAGCATGAAGTAGTTGTTCAGCTGCAAATCATCACATCCCCGCAATAAAAATACTTGCCACCCATTGAATTATAGACGCAGGGGGCAAGTATGTCACAGAATATGTAAAATCCTTACTGCTTCTTTTTCAGTGCATGCTCCCTGAGCCATTCCACGGTGTCCTTGACCGAGGCGCGTATCGGCCGTGGCTGGTATCCAAGCTCATCGGTAGCCTTGGAGTGTGTTGTCTGCGAGTTCGAGGAGAGCGTGGAAACCGAGTATGAGGTGAAGAGGGGCTGCTGCCTTCTGATCATGTAGTAGGCCTCAGCGAAGACGCCAGTGGCCTTTGCAAACCAAGACGGTATGACCCTGCTGGGCGCCTTCTGGCCTGTCTCGGCAGCGATATAGTCTATCATGCTGCGCACCGTTATCTGCTCACCGGAGAGGATGTAGTTCTCTCCCTTCCTGCCGTACCTGGCGGCAAGCACGATGCCCTTCGCCACGTCCCTTACGTCCACGAAATCATACGCGCCCTCAATGACCGCCAGGAGCCTGTTTCTCATGAAGTCGACGAACAGCTGCCCCATGTTTGACAGCTTGAACTCGTATGGACCGATTACCCCGGTGGGGTGGACGATTACCGCATCGAGCCCTTCAGCCACCTTGGCGAGCACCAGCCTTGTCGCCTCTGCCTTGGACTTGGCGTAGTTACCTCCTACGGCTCTCGGGTCGAAGTCCTTCGTCTCAAGTATAGGGGTGCCCATCGGAGGCTCCTTGAAGGCGTGTATCGAGCTCACATAGACAAGCCTTGGAACCCCGAGGTCCATGCAAGCATTGCATACGTTTACAGTGCCCTGTACGTTCACTTCCCTAAGAAGGCGCCGCTTCCCGCTTCCGATGGAGACTATGCCGGCCAGGTGATAGACGGTTTCAGCGCCTTTGAAGGCGCGCACCAGGGAGCGATAGTCCCTTACGTCTCCCGTGCAGTACTCGATTCCGAGCCCGTCTATCGACTTGGTGGGTTCGCCCTGCTGCACAAGGGCGCGCACTTTGACGCCGTCAGCAGCAAGCTCCCTTACAAGCGCATTTCCGATGTGGCCGGTGGCACCTGTGACGACTACCATGCGAACGCCTCCAATTCCACTCATTCATCTACATGCTTAAACGTCTTTCTCGGCTATCTGTTTCAATAGCTGCATATCCTTGATTGTGAAGTCATTGGAGTAGAAGCCGATGGCACCTAGATCGCGAAGTGCGCATAATTCGTGGCTTAATGCGGGCCTTGTGACGTAGAAATGGTCTGCCATCTGGGCCCTGTTCATATCCATCCTGAAGGATAGGGAGCCTGCCTTCGCGCTACGGTCGATGAGCATTATCGCAAGCTTCCTCCTTATGCCCTTTATCCCCATGTAATCCAACGCCTTGTGCAGTTCCAGGGCCTTTTCGGATATTAATCTGAGCAAGTTAGTTATAAGCGTCCAGTGGCCGAAGCACCTTTTCTCGCAGCCTATACCCATGCGTTCCAGCGGGATGGCGATGAGCTTACCGGAACTTTCCGCCATTACGGTTACGGGCCATATCCTGACCCCCGAGAAGGCGTTCATCTCGCCGAAGGAGCCTCCGGGCTTTATCACCGAAAGCAGCATCCTCTGGCCCTGGGCGTTCTCCTTCGCAAGGGAGACCTTTCCCTCTATCACCAGCCCCAGGTACTTCTGCGGCTGCCCGGCATAGGCTATGACCGATCCTTTACTGAAGTCCACCGTCCGTACGCCAAGGCATGCCATGAGCGCCTCGATTTCCTGTGGGGAGAGCCCGTGGAAGAGCCCCGACTGGAGCAAAGCTGACTGAAGGCCCATTTTCGCACCTCGTAAGAATTATTACCGATTGTCTATGCCAATTCTACTAAACTGAAGGCATAAAGCCAACGGAGGTGCGAAAATGATAGAGAAGATCTATAAGTTCACGATAACTGACGCGAAAACTATCGAGAGGATAGTCGACGACGAGCATTCCGCTATAAACCACATGGTCCTGAACAAGGGGGAGGCTCTTCCGATACACGACTCCAACTCCCATGTGTACCTGATAATCGTAAGGGGGAAGATGTCCATCGCACTGGCAGAGCAGGAAACGCACATATATCAGACGGGTGACATCGTTAACGTCCCATACGGCGTGAGGATGCACATAAGAAACGAGCAGGATCCTGTGCTGGAGTTCTTCGTCCTGAAAGCCCCGAACCCGAGGGAATTTCTGAGCAAGTAGGAAAATGGGAGGCCGTCGGCGACGGCCTCCATTTCATACCGCCTATGTCAGCGAGGACAGAACAGCAGCTTTGGTCACTATCCCGACGAAATCGCCCTTGCCGTCGATTATTGCTATGGGGAACCTCGCCTCGGCGGCTATCGGCATGAGCTCGCTTATCGCAGCATCCGGGCCAGCCTTTGGGATGTCCTTCTCTATTGCCGTCTCAAGCGGCAGGTTCGCGGCCCTTGCCCGCATGGCGCCGTCCAGGCTAACTATGCCCAGGAGCTTCATCTCCTCATCTACTACGAAGACGCTCGATATGCTGTTTCTTCGCATCTCCTGCAGGGCGACGTTCGGCCCGTCGCCCTGCTTAATCAGGGAGGCGGGGGTGATCATCACATTTCTAGCTGACAGGACCTTGGACTTATCGATATCCTTCAAGAACTCGCTGACATAGGCATCCTTCGGGTCGGACAGTATGCCCTCAGGCGTTCCCAGGCGCACGAGCTTCGCATCCTTCATGATTGCGACCTTGTCGCCGAGCTTGAACGCCTCGTTTATGTCGTGGGTGATGAACACTATCGTCTTCTTCAGCTTCTTCTGTATTCCAAGCAGTTCGAACTGCATGTCGCGCCTTACTATCGGATCGAGGGCGGAGAACGGCTCGTCCATCAGCAGGACTTCTGGGTCGTTCGCAAGGGCCCTCGCAAGGCCGACGCGCTGCTTCATCCCGCCGCTAAGAGCCGCTATCGGGTGCCTCTCCCATCCTTTAAGCCCGACAAGCTCGATCATCTCCATTGCCCTGTCAAGCCTGTCCTTCTTCGCGATGCCCCTGACCTCAAGTCCGTAAGCGACGTTGCCTATCACATCCCTGTGGCTCATGAGGCCGAATCCCTGGAAGACCATGGCTACCTTATGCCTTCTGTATTCTATGAGCTGCCTTCCCTTATATCCTGTGATGTTGCTGCCCTCATAGAGCATGGAGCCTGCGGTCGGCTTCAGAAGCAGGTTGATGAGCCTTACCAGGGTCGACTTGCCGCTTCCAGAAAGGCCTATCACCACGAAGGTCTTCGCCTTCTCGATTTCCAGGCTGACATCGTACACGCCGACCGTAGCCCCGGTCCTCTTCAGCACCTCCGCTTTGTCGGCGCCATCTCGCATCATCCTCATGGCTGCCGAGTGATTGGCCCCGAAGACCTTGGAGAGATGCTCAAGCTTGATAAGCGGCATGCTATTCGACCCCCTCTCCGGCGCGGCCCTGCTTCCTGAACCAGCCCTGAGTAAGCCTGTCCATGAGCACGGCTATTATGACTATCGCGATGCCCGCCCTTAGCCCTCGCCCGATTTCCAGCCTGTTGATGCCTATGATTACCTCCATGCCCAGGCCCTTCGCCCCGATCATCGCGCATGTGACTACCATGGCCATCGCCATCATCATGGTCTGGTTGATGCCGGTCATGATCGTGGGCAGCGCCTGTGGGATCTGAACCTTGAACAGAAGCTGCCACCTCGTGGAGCCGAAGGCTTTGGCCGCTTCCACGACATCCCTGTCCACCTGCCTGATTGCATGGCTTGTGAGCCTTATGACAGGAGGGGCGGCGTATATCGTGGTGGCGATCAATGCCGGAACCTTCCCCATGCCGAAGAACATCACCGCCGGGATGAGGTAGACGAAGGTCGGCATCGTCTGCATGGCATCCAGCAGGGGCTTCATGAAGCCTTCGGCCCTCTCATAGCTTGCGATGAGGATTCCGACAGGAAGCCCTATCAGAAGCGAGATGATGACCGATGAGATTACCAGGCCCAGGGTCATGTACATCAGCTCCCAGAGGCCGAGGACACCCACAAGCATAAGAAGCATTGCGTAGACTGCACCCTGGCCCGCCTTCCGCTTAAGCCTCCAGCCCAGTAGGAATACGCCTGCTATTAGCACCCACCATGGTATGATGTCCACCGCGGACTGAACCCAGTTGATAAATGACAGCAATCCCCGGCTGATGGCATCGAAGGCGGAGGAGTATTCCCTGCTGAGCCTCGCGACAGCCTCATCTATGACCTTTCCCGCCGCAATGACCAGGGAAGATGGGAAGCGCATCAGCCAGTCACCGATGTTCAAATCGACCACCTCCGGCTATAGCGTAGCCTTGACAGCTTTTACTTCCTTCTCGCCCAGCCATTCGGTCCATACTTCCTCGTATTCCCTCAGAAACCACTTGGCGGCGTCCATGTAGAAGGCGTTGTTCTCCTCGATGTAGGCCAGGGCTGCTGAAGTCATGGCGCTCGATGTGCGGTATTTCTCAAGGAACCTCACTACTTCAGGGGCCTTCTCCTCCATCTTTGAGCTGACGCATATGGTGACGGGGACAGCCGGGAACTCGCACTCCCCAGACCTGTATACGGCTGAGTCATATGGCTCATCCTTCAAAAGCACCAGGTCATATTTCCCCGTAAGCCACGTAGGCTCCCAATAGTAGCCGACCATCGGCTTGCCCTTCTCACAAGCCGCCGCGAAGGCTGCAGCCAATGCCGCATCAGATCCCGCCCTGAAGTAGACAAAGTTCTCCTCAAGCCCATAGT
>CAZHKX010000057.1:0-10592 GCA_964532805.1 uncultured Clostridia bacterium | reverse complement strand
CCTCCTGCAAGCCTGCCAAGCTCATAGCAGGCGGAAGGCGCCAAGCGCGAGAGGATGCCCTCAAGGGCCTCTCCCTCAAGCCATGTCTGGAGTATGTAGCTGCCGCCATCAGGCAGGCTCCCGAATCTCACGGGAAGCGTGCAGAGCATCCCTGCGGCAGCTGCCTTCTGCATGGCATCTGCCTGGGCCGCCCTCCTTTCGGCGGGCACCTCGCGGGAGCATCTGAGAAGGTATGAGGCACCTTCAGAATCCTGCAGCCTGGCCTTCATGTCAGAGGACCAACCCACATCAACCGCGCAGGTCACCTTAAGCCCGGGCAGTTGCCCGGCAAGCTCTGCTACAAGCCGCGGAAAGTTAAGATCCCTCTGTGCTTCAGTAAGGGGCGCGCTACTTGCCATCCCTTGCCCCTATGAGCGCTGCCTCGACGGCTTTAAGTATCGCCCTGCTGCTCCATGTCGCGCCGCTGACCTCATCTACTTCCAGGGATTGAGCGGCGATGACAGAATCGACGATGCCCTCGGCTAGCTGGCCCTGGCCTGTCCTGTGCTCCTTTATGGAGACTTCTGTGATAGAGCCCGATGCGACCGTCACTTCGACAACGGCTTTGACTGGACCTAAGGTGCAAGTGCCTTCGTAGGTTCCATCGCTTAATGAGGGGATGTCTATGCTCTCGAAGCTCACCTTCGGTGGTTTGAGGTTCAGAAGCACCACTATTGCTGCTATAAAGACGACAATGACGGCCAGCAGGACCTTCTTGACAGGCGAGAGCTTCATTGGCTTTCCTCCATTCATTAAGGGGCGGGCAGATTATTAAGTATGTCAAGACAGATTATAAACCGCATCGGCTGCATATCAAACATCGTTCCAGGGTTATCTGGAAGGAAAGGAGAGCTTTCGGCGGTTTACGAACTTCTCCATGCAGCCCTTTCCGGAACAAGCAATTCATAGGTCGACTCCAAGAAGCAGTAGAACTTGCGGATAACGGCCCATAGGTGAATGAGCATGAAGTGAGCTTATCGGCGGTCAAACAATCGCTTGCTAATGCTTGGAAACTCCCTGCAATGGTTCTTAACACTGCAGGGAGCGCTGTTATCCCGTTGCTTCAAGCCCAGCCGGCCTGCTGATGTTTACTTTAGCCTGCCGTTCCTGGAGATAAGCTCATATGCCTTCTGCGCCCGCGACGCCCTTGTCTCTTGTTTGACAGCACCGGCCACCCATACTGCGAAATCCTTCTGGGCGGAATAGGGCATTGCGCTAAAGTTTGCAAGCGCTGCGGGATCGGCATCGAGAAGAGAGGACAGTTCGGGTGGTGTTTCCGCCTTCCTTTCAGCATCATCCTTTTCCAGGGTGACATGGACCATGTCTCCGAAGCCTTTTCCCAGGGCACGCCTCATCTCCTGAGTCACGCCAAGCATGAACGAGCCTCCCATCCTCACGATGGATCCTCTGTACTGGTGCCCGTCGAAGGTGGCGAGGACCTTGACCCTCTTTGCCCCGAAGGCTTTCTCGACATCGAAGGGAGGCTCGATGTAGGAGGCATTCATCCCTTCATGCTGCTTAAGTGGCGCATCGAACTCGATTCCTGCCATGGATCCTCCTTTTTGCTGAAAGCTACCTGAGTATGACGGCAGCGGCTATGCAGCCGGCCGCGATTATGCCAAGAAGCAGCTTGTAAGGCCCAAGGCCTATCTTCGAGATGATGAACTTCGTCTTCGGGTTCCTCTCATAGAAGAAGGGGAAGTTGAATATGAGCCCTGCCGCATAGAATGCACCCAGTAGGAATAGGATCAGCGATGATGTAGACATGATAAACCGCCTTAAAAAGCATTCCTTCTCTTGAACATCGAGTATGCCATCACAGCGAAAAGGGCGTTGTATGTGAAGCCTATCAGCAGGTATGCATAGAAGCCCAGGTTCATCCTGGCAAGGCCGGCGTCTATGGCCGGCTTAAGCAGCAGGTGCTGCACTGCCTTAGCAGCCCAGTGGCCGGGGGCGATCGCAAACAGCCATTCCTTGGAATCCAGGAAGAAGAAGCCGGCGACGGGGAAGACCAGCAGGAAGCCCGAGCCCTTCATAGCCACGAACCCTTCGACCTTGTTCTTGGCGAAGGCGTTTATTAGGAAGGCGAGGAAGGGGACCTGCATGGCCGAAAGTGCTGATATGAGGACGTTCTGCAGCAGGCTCATCTTCAGTGCGCCGGAGATCCAGATTATCATCATGCCCCCTATGAGGGCGAGGACGTAGACGAAAGCGATCTTAAGCCATATGTACTTCCAGACCGGAACGGGTGAGATCTGTATCGAGTGCAGGACGAGGTCGTCCCTGTCATCCAGAAGGGACATGCCGGCGATAGCACCGAAGGAGAAGCCCGTGATGAGGCACAGCAGCACTGCGCTGATGTTCAGAGCCTGGCCTTCGATGATGCCCTCCGCCGCCAAATAGCGCAGGGCAAAGCCTATGACGATGGGATATGCGGCGAGAAAGACCGTCATCTTGTCCCTGATCAGGTTCTTCATCTCATGCCTTGCCATAGTGGCGAACATCGCCTACACCCCCATTTCCCGCATCATGTATTCCGCGAAGCGCGGCTTCACCGCATACCGGTAGAAGGCGAAGGAAAGGACCAGCAGGTAAGCGTAACCGAACGCTATCTTCCAGGGCTCCACCGGCGAGAAGCCCGCCTCAAGCAGGTTGAGCGAGGCTTCAAGCGGAAGGACTATCAGAAACTTCGAGACGCCCTCCCCGATGACTCCTGTCTGGGCCAGTATGCTGGGAAGCATGAAGACCAGCATGAAGGACATGAAGCTTATGAGCATCGAGGCGAAGTTCTTCGCAGTGAAGGCTATCCTTACCCCGATCCAGGTGTGAAGCAGGGTTATTAGCACTGTCGAGGCGATGATGTGCAGATAGCCGTAGGTGAGCTCCTTCATCAAGTACACGGCGATGGAGACGAATACTACCGTGAAAAGCGAGTTTGCGATGTTCACCGCCGCTTTTGCGTAGAGGTACTCGTCATATGTCGCCGGCGTGACCATTATCGAGTTAATGGTGTGCTCCTTCTTCTCGTAGAACAGGGTAGCACCCACAAGGACGATGGTCATCATGGTGCTGTCCGTGATGAAGATGAGCGGTAGGAAGCCCATCAGCTGCTCGGCGCTCAACAGGTAAGCCATGACGACATACATTGACGACGCCACGAAGCTTGCCGTGAAGAGGTTGTACTTGCTCAGCCTACCGAACTCGCCCTTTATGAGGACCGAGAGCCTACTCATGAAGAGCCACCCCCGTAACCTTGATGAAGATCTCCTCAAGGGTCGTCTCGCCGCTGTGGATAGTCTCGACATCCTTCGACTTGATAAGCTCGTGGAAAGCTTCGTGCTTTATCTGCTCCATCGTGAAGTCCGAGACCATAAGGTTGCCGTTCTCCCTGTATTCGACCCTTACCGTCTTCTTGCCATACTTAAGCTTCAGGTTTCTGGGAGTGTCCTCCTCGGTGAGCTTGCCGTTTATGATGAAGCCGACCCTGTCGCAAAGCTGCTCAACGTCGCTCATGATGTGGCTCGTAAGGAAGACGGTCCCGCCGGACTGCCTGAACTCCAGTATCATATCCTTCATGATCCTCGCGTTCACCGGGTCCAGCCCGTTGGTGGGCTCGTCCAGGAAGAGCATCTTTGGTGAGTTCAGCAGCGCCCTTACGAAGTTCAGCCTTATCTTCATGCCCTTGGAGTACTCCCCGGCCTTCTTGTCGCGGTCCTCCCAGAGGCCGACTCTCCTCATCAGGGGCTCTATGTCCGCCGTCTTCCTGTAAAGCCTCCTGAAGAAGTCCAGGTTCTCCATGGCGGTAAGCTTGGAGAAAGATATGGGCATCTCGAAGCTGACCCCGATGTCCTCATAGAACTCGCTTCCGTATGAGTCAAGCGGCCTGCCGGAGTAGGAGATGCTGCCTTCGTAGCCCTTCAGCAGCTTGATTAGGACCTTCTGGGTTGTGCTCTTGCCGGCTCCGCTGGGGCCGAGCAGCCCGTATATCTCCTGCGGCCTGACTTCGAAGCTGAGGCCGTCCACGGCAGGCGACTTGCTCTTAGGGTAGCTATACCTGAGACCTTCAACCTTGAACAATGGCGATACCCCCTTTGACTATGCGGATGATCTTCTTGACCCTGTCCATCAGTTCGCTCATATTGCCCTTCTCGAAAAGCTCCTGAACATCCTGGGAGATGCTGTTGTACAGAAGGCTCACAACAAGCCTTGAGTCCACATCCTGCGCGATGAGGCCCCTTGCCTTGTCCCTGTCTACCATCGCTTCGAGCTGCCTGAGACCGTCGTCGGCGACTGCCTTCAGCTTAGCTATGAAGCTGCTGTCGTCCAGCCTCATCATAAGGCCGATCCTGCTGTACTTCGGATGCCTCTCCGCCCATAAGAGCCCCACCTTGAACATGTGCTCGTAGACATCGAAGAAGCTTGCCTCCGGCTCAAGCATCCCGACCTCCATAACGACCTTCATCTTCTCCTTGCCGATTTCGCCAAGCATATACAGGTAAAGGTCTTCCTTGTCGGAGAAGTACTGGTAGAAGCTCCCCCTGGGTATGCCTGCGGCCTTGATTATGCTGTTGATCGAAGCTTCGCTGAACCTTCTCTCGGCGAACTCGTCTACAGCTGCCAGCAATATCCGCGCCCTCTTCTGCTCCGGCAGGTTAAGGAAAGTGTCCTTTGGCATTAATCAATCCTCCTCGGCGCGATTATCTCACAGGGAAGGCGATATGACAAGTATGTCATATGACAATATTGTCATAATTGGGCAGAAATAAAAAAGGCAAGCTAGGCCTGCCGAAAACATGTCAACGGAATATCTTGAGCCTAATCTCCAGGGGGAGGAAGTCCTTATCGCCAGCGGGTCCTGTGGGCCTGCCGAAGGGCATCTGGGCGATGAGCTGCCAGCTTTGGGGAATGTCCCATTCCGCATGGACCTTCGCGTCGATGAGCGGGTTATAGTGCTGTAGGCTTGCTCCGAGGCCCTCAGACTCCAATGCCGTCCAGACAACATACTGCAGCATCCCCTGCGAGTGATGCGCCCAGACGGGGAATGTGTCGGCGAACTTCGGGAACCTCTCGGAGAGCGACCGGACAGCGTCGCTGTCGTTAAAGAACAGCACGGTGGCGTATCCGACCCTAAATGAGTTGATCTTGTTCTCCGTTCTTGCGAATTTCTCCGCGGGAATCCTCTCCCTTAGCGTCTCCATGACGATGTCCCAGAGCCTCAGATGGTGAGCCCCGAAAAGCAGGACCACCCTTGCGTGCTGGATGTTGTAGGGCGAGGGGGTGTGCAGGAGGGCCGATTCCAGTATCTTCTCTATCCTGGCATCATCTATGGTGCTCTCGCCGCTTATCGAATACAGGCTGCGTCGGTTCCGTACTGCCTCAAGGAAATCCATGCGGCTTCACTCCTATCGGTAGTTATTTTCGCAGGTAAAGTAGCCTGTTGTCCTTGACAAGCCTCTCCAGCCTGCCCTCGTTGACAAGATAGGTGAGGTAGGACCGGACCGTGCTTCCGGCGAGCCCGTATTGGGGCAGGTCTAGGCTCATCCCGTAGTTGTCATATAGGCGCTTGAGCACATCGTCGGAGCCAGCCGGCTCTGAGCAGGACCTGCAGACGAGCTCCGTTATCTCATTCACCTTCGCGATGTTCTTCTTAGCCAGCGGCCTTATGTCCTGCACAGGCTCGGCGTGCGAAGGGATAAAGATGTCGCAGCCGATGGAGGGAAGCATCTCCAGCGTCCTTAGGTAAGAGGCAACGTCGTAAAGGAAGCTGATATGGTACTTATCCAGCACCTGCTCGGAGAACAGGCTGTCTGCGGCGAAGAAGGCACCGTCGTCGGTGAGGTATCCGCACATGCCGAGATAGTGCCCGGGAAGCTCGATCGGCGTAAGGCCCTCAGGCAGCTGCTCAAGCCCGCCGGGAAGTGGTGATGAGGGCTGGGCCATGAAGAACTTGCTTCTTAGCTCCTCAGGGGGGTTTCCTCCATAAAGCAGCGACGGTTCCAGAATGGGATGCATGATGACGGCCGCCTCGATATCGGGGCAGATGACCTTGCACCCGGTCCGCTCCTGCAGGAAGTGGTTGCCGCCGCAGTGGTCGGCATTGGAGTGGGTGTTAATTACACCGGCAAGGTTTAGGCCAAGGCCGTTGATGGCCGAAAGCAGCTTCCTGCCGGCTTCCTTGTCGTTGCCGCTGTCTATCAGGTAAGCGTCCTGACCATAGGTAATCAGCCCGATGTTCGTCCCGCCCTGGAAATAGCCGGTCTTGTCGGTGATACTCTTAAGCTCAAGAGCCATGCCCATCCTCCTTGCCGCGGGCTTCGGTCCAGCCCCTCGATTCGTAAAGCAATGCGCCCCTTTCGAGGGCGGCCTTAAGGTCAGTTTCAAGCCTCTCGTCCAGGCCCCTTATGTGGAAGCACGACTTGCCCTTCAGCAGCTTCAGAAGTGAGGGAGGGAAGAAGGACTTCACTTCCTCGTCCACATATACGGGCATGAAGTAGAATCCCACATAGCTTCCCTGTATTATCGCCGAAGCGAAGAAGACCTCCTTGCGCTTCCGGCCCTCGATGACGACATCCTTCAGGGCCCAGAGCTCGTACCTTCCTTCTAGGTCGGTCTTTGCGGTGAAGCGGTCCTCATACTCCTTCATAAGGGACTTAAGCGTTCTGAAGTCCTCGATCCTGGTGTCCTTCATGGTCTCACCCCCTGAACCTTGAATGCCATCTCGAGCCTTACCTCTCCTCTTTCAAGGTCCGAATCTGTGTAGCAGGACAGGTCGATGCCTACTACACTGAAGCCCTGGCTCAAATAGAAGCCTATGGCAGGCGCGTTGCAGCTCTGCGTCTCAAGCACTACCTCCCGGTAGCCTTCCTGAGCTGCAAGCGACTTCGCCGCATCAAGTAGCGCCTTTCCTATGCCGCGCCCCCTGTAGGGCTCAAGCACAAGCAGCTCCACCACCCTCATCCTGTTGTGCCAATCCTCGCGGTCTACCTCGATGAAGCCCAAGTCACTACCATTGCCGCCCGTGCCGGCTTTGGCGGCGAAGGCGGAGGGGGAGGAGAGCCATCCTTTGAAGAGCTCGCTTTCGAAAGCCTTTCTCACAGGGCTTTCGAACACCTTCTCAACAAGCTTGACTGAGAAGACCGAACCTGGCTCCCTGACAACGTCGTAGCATGAGGATGTCTTGTACTCGAACTCAAGCTTCCTGCCCTTGTATTCTTCCCTATCAAGCTTATGTATCGAGAAGCCCCCACCGTCCAGGACGGCTTCTAAGGCATGGGTTTCCGGCAAGCTTTCAATCTGCCTTACGCGCCTTGCTGCCCATTCCTCGTCAAGCAGGCCGTATATGACGTCGTCGTACCAGCTTCCTCTCATACGGTAGCTCCGCTTAAGATGGGCCTCACGCCTCATGCCAAGCCTCTCCATAAGCCGGATAGATGGCAGATTGTTCGGATCCACCGATCCATAAGCCCGGTGAAGACCCCTTTGCTCAAAGAGGTGGGCGAGTATGGCCCCTACCGCCTCGGTCCCGTAGCCCTGAGCCTGGAAGGCGGGGGACAGGGTGAAGCCGAGCTCCGCCTGGAAGCCCTCCTCACCGATGAGTATCCCCATGTCGCCGATAAGAAGGCCGTCCTGCTTTCTTACGATCGCCAGCTGCGTGTATTCCCCGGGCTGGAAGCTAGGGCGGGAGCTGTTCAGCCTTGCGAAACTGGCGCATGCCTCTTCGCTATCAGGCCATCCCGCCTGATAGACCTGTACTTCAGGAAGGCTCCTGTAACGGTAGACCTCTGAGGCGTCCTTCTCCTCCAGAAGCCTTATCAGAAGTCGCTTAGTCTCAATCGGGGCAAACAGCACAGCAGGGCCTCCTTAAGGTTAGTACCTGGAGCTTTCCGGGAACTTCTCGAGCCATAAGAGCTCAAGGAGCTTCAAATCCTCCTTGAACTGCTTTTCCGTCTCATCCTCCTGCTTCACCAGCTCCTCGAGCACCTCATACTCGAATGCCGAAGGCCCCAGCCTTGCCCAGTCCTTATCCAGCTTGGGGTATATGCAGAGGCCGGAGGACTTGGCAAATGAGAACCTGTTCCTCTTGGAATCTATGTCCGTTGCGGATTCGATAAGCACCCTGCCATCCGAGGTGTTCCTTACAGCGCCGATGCCGCCTACCACTTTCCTCTGCTTATAAGCCTGCTTGAGGCTGCTTCTGTCCGACATGTTGCCTCCCATCGTATTATCGGGCGAACAGCATGAGGCTCGCCGCCATCACTGCCATGCCCGCTATCAGGCCGTATATCGCGATATGGTGCTCCCCGTACTTCTCGGCGGTGGGCAGAAGCTCGTCGAGCGATATGTAGACCATGATGCCGGCCACGGATGCGAAGATTATGCCGAACATGGCCTGGTTGAAGAAACGCATCAGGAGAAGGTAGCCGACAGCGGCCCCGACCGGCTCGGATAGTCCTGATAGGAAGGAGTACAGGAAGGCCTTCCTCCTGCTTCCGGTGGCGAAGTAGATCGGAACGGACACGGCGATGCCCTCTGGTATGTTATGTATCGCCACAGCTACGGCTATGCTTATGCCGAGGCGCGCGTCCTGAAGGGCGCTTGTGAAAGTTGCCAGGCCCTCGGGGAAGTTATGGATAGTGATCGCAAGGGCTGAGAACATCCCCATCCTTAGGAGGGCCGAGCTTGACGGCTTCGGGGAGCGGATCTCGCTTACGTCCCTTACCTCATGCGGGTTCTCCGCGCTGGGGACCAGCCTGTCGATTATTGCTATGAAGGCTATCCCAGCAAAGAAAGCGAGCGTGGTCACTATATAGCCCTTCGGGCTGCCATAGAACTCGTCGAGGGAGGCTCGCGCCTTCGCGAAGATCTCGACCAGCGATACGTAGATCATCACGCCTGCGGAGAAGCCCAATGCCCCCGACAGGAACTTGTGGTTGGCCCTTTTCGTGTAGAAGGCGAGGGCGCTTCCGATTCCAGTGGACAGCCCGGCGAAGATCGTAAGGCCGAAGGCGAGGAGAAGTCGCTCAGAGCTGATTTCCAAGGGTATCCCTCCTTGCTGAAGAGGACATCTGCATCTAGGATACAACAGGAAGCCGCTTTTTTCATTTGCCGGGAGGTTTTATAGGCAACTCGTAAAATTATAGGAGTGCACGCGAGGGAAATTCTGATAAAGGAAGGTGGCGACATGGCCATCAGCTTGTTCATCAACTTCAACGGTAACTGCAGGGAAGCGGTGCTTTTCTACGCAGACGTCTTCAACAGGCCGACCCCGGAGTTCATGACGTTCGCCGACGCGCCTCCGGACCCGGACTATAAGGTGACCGAGAAGAACGCCGGGCTCATCATGTTCTCCAGCCTGAACATAGAGGGCATCAACCTGATGTTCTCCGACATTCCGGAGGGCTGGCCGCTTAAGGTGGGGAACAACATAAGCATCACCCTGGTGCTTAAGGACCAGGACGAGGTCAGAAGGCTATTCGGCAGGATGGCCGAGGAAGGGGAGGTTACCATGCCCCTTCAGGAGACTTTCTGGAGCAAGTGCTACGGGAACGTCACGGACAAGTACGGCATCCAGTGGCAGTTCAGCCACGAGTCAGGGGAGTAGGGCAAGGCTAAGGCAGGTCCCCTGAAAGGCGCCTGTTCATAATCCTCACCCTCAGGCTCATCCAAGAGGAAGGAAGCCTCGTCTGGCCGAAATCCCAGGCTTTCCAAGGCTGCCAGGCCGACTCTGCAGTGAACATGCCGTTGTGGCCAGCTTTGCTGCTTATGACATCAAGCATGTCCCTCAGGCGAGGGTCGCCATGAGCAGAGGGGAAGCGCGTGAGCACCTCTGCTACGTGCAGGATGTCATACCATATGAACGGCGCCTTCAGTTTCCTGAAGTCCGTGCCCATCCAGAAGATGTACGGATGCTCGTCCAAGCTCCGCTCCCACAGCCTCAGAAGGCATTCTACGCCGGATCTCGCCTCTGGCGAGTCAATCAGTTGCTTATGTGCGGATATCAGCTTCAGCATTATAAGGTTCACATATGGGCAGGGGTCCGATTTCCTGCCCGGTCCTCTGAAGCCGCCAAGCTTTGGAGATACGGTGCAGCCCCAGCCGTTTGGCCTCGCCAGGCTAAGGAGGTAGTCAAGCCCCTTCCTGACACGGGGATCCTCCGCTAGTCCCATGCAGGATAGGGCATAAAGCGTTGTAGGCGCATCGCATGCGGCCCAAGCCGTGGTGCTAGGCTCGACGGCAGGGCTGTGCGCCCCTTGCGCAACGGGCAGTTCGGGAAGACCTTCCGAGGAAAGGGAGGACATGGCCTTCCCGATTGCTACCTTCACGCCTTCGTCTTTCGATGTGAGACCGATATCCGCGGCGAAGGCGAGCCTGTGATAGGGCTGCCAAGCGCTCTTATGGCTTGAGATGACCCTGCCGGGCCAGTCTTCGAGGCTTTCGGTGAGCGCCGCGACATTCGGATGAGAGAGCATGGCAGCTCTGGCCCTGATTAGCTCAGGTGCATCCCCTTTGAGGCCTGCGAGATGCTTCAGCGCATTGTAGGCAGTCCAAGGCTC
>CAZHKX010000056.1:0-10619 GCA_964532805.1 uncultured Clostridia bacterium | reverse complement strand
TCTTTGCCTATCTCTTCTCTCTTCCTTATTCCCGGTTTTCAAAGAGCCGCCACACGCTACTGCTAGCAGTGTGGCTTTATTAATATACCGCGGGGCTGTGCCTAAGTCAAGCGGAGAACTTGGCCGGCTGCGCAAGCCGCCTGATCTCATGATGCGTCAGCGCAGGGCCGAGGATTCTCTCGTCCTGCGCTGATAGACAGCTATGTTCTGGAGGTTCTGCTTACTTATAGAATCTAATGGACTTCACGGACATCTTTGCCGGCCCATTCTCTGCCCAAGGATGGGAGAAAATGTAGAAGTAGATTGGCGAGCCTACCCTAATCCAGGGGAAATTGGCCATTATGCTCTCATTGGTCTCTAAGTTTCTAAGCTCAACCTTCCCAGGCCAGACGCTCAGGAGGATGAACCTGGGATTGGGGCGCCCGGGAGCAACGGAGCCTGGATTGATGCCCGGCTCCCCCTGGGTGTTCAGCAATGCGAACTGGGTCTCGTTCGCGCCTGGATTCCTGTTCATGGCAGCCCACACATTCTGCAGCAGCCACATGTCGGGATTCTTCGATTCTGCCAGTCCTATCAGCACATTCTCGGTCTGATCGGGATTGAACTCCACCAGCATGCGGACCGGCTTTGCCGACATGCCTGCATCCACCGTGAAAGCAGGGGCTGCGGTCATAATCCCGGTCTTGCCCCAGCTGTTGCCGGGAGGCACTACGATGGTAAGCTCCCCGTTAGCAATCTTTGCGAACTTCCCGAAATTGCCGCCGATCACCTCTATCCTCTCCCAGAGGCTTCCAAGCGGGCCGTCGAACTCCTCGGCAATGAAAGGCGTGCCCGATATCCACTGCTGGGCGTTGCTTGCGGATGAGGCCCCGGATCCGGGCCCTTCTATAAATTCCATGGATTTGATGCTGCCGGTATCGTACTGGACCACTGTCCCGTCCTTAAGTGTGATCTTCAGCGTTGTTCCAAGGGCGATTCCTGATAAGAGTGCAACTAATGCGATTGCAAGGGTTCCTGCTGCAATAATGCGGGCCGTCTTCTTGGACATATTAATCCTCCTCATGCTGGGATTTGAACTGCTCCCCTCACAAAAACAGAAACCCGCCTTGTATGGCGGGCTTCTATCATTTTACTGGCCGAAGAGCGTAGGTTCGGCAGCGCTTGCGTCACAGGCCTCCTCGGGCTCGTCCTCGTACTTGATGACCGTAGTGGATACCACCAGGTCCTCATCCCTGAGGTCGATGAGCTTCACTCCCTGGGTCGACCTGCCCATTACCGAGATGTCGGCGACGTTGATCTTGATGCCCTGGCCGGCTGCCGTCATTATAAGCATCTCGTCCTTCTCTGAGACGAACCTGACGCTGACTATCTCGCCGGTCTTCTTCGTCAGCTGCATGGCCTTCACGCCTGAGCCGCCCCTCGTCTGTATTCGGTACAGCTTGAGCTCGGTACGCTTACCGTATCCGCGCTCGGTGATGACCAGCACTTCATTGCCCTCTTCGGCGATGTCGGCCCCAACCACCCGGTCGCCCGCCCTGAGCCTTATGCCCCTTACGCCAGCAGCGCCGCGGCCCATCGAGCGCACGTCGGATTCGCTGAATCTTATCGACATGCCCTTCTGAGTGACCATGATTATCTCCTGGCCGGGGTTTATCTGCCTTACCGTTATCAGCTCGTCATCCTCGCCCAGCCCTATGGCTATCAGGCCGACCTTCCTGATGTTGGAGTACTGGTCAAGGGTCGTCTTCTTCACTGTGCCCTTCGCAGTTACGAAGAAGAGGTGCGAATCTGCGGTGAAATCCTTGACCGCGAGCATTGCCGATATCTTCTCGCCGCCGTCAAGCTGCAGCAGGTTCACAATCGCAGTACCCCTTGCCTGCCTGGACGCCTCGGGTATGTTGTAGCCCTTCAGGCTGTAGACCTTCCCCTTGTTGCTGAAGAAGAGGATGTTCTGCTTCTTCGTCGTGCAGATGACCCTCTCCATGACCTCTTCGTCCTTGATGTTGTTGGAGACGGACTTGCCCTTGCCTCCGCGCCTCTGCGTCACATAAGTGTCTCCTGACATGCTCTTTATGTAGCCCCAGGCGCTCATCGTCACGAAGATGTCCTTGTCCTCGATGAGATCCTCGTCGACGATCTCGCCCTCGTCGGGCATGAGTTCGGTGCGCCTCGGATCCGCGAACTTATCCTTGATCTCAAGAAGCTCGCTCTTGATCAGGCCCATCAGCAGGGATTCATCGGCCAGTATGGCGCGCAGCCTGTCGATGGTCTCGTTCAGAGCCTTGTATTCGTCCTCTATCTTGCCGCGCTCAAGGCCGGTCAGGCGCTTCAGCCTCATGTCGAGTATAGCCTGTGCCTGCCTCTCGGAAAGGCCGAAAGTCGTCATGAGACCAAGCTTTGCGGCCTCATCGTCCATCGAGGCCCTGATGAGGGCGATCACCTCGTCTATATGGTCGAGGGCAATGAGCAACCCTTCGAGTATGTGGGCACGCTCCTCCGCCTTGACCAGGTCGAACCTGGTCCTTCTCGTCACAACTTCCTTCTGATGCTTAACATACTCTGTGAGGACCTCGGCGAGATTCAATATCCTGGGTATGTTGTTCACCAGCGTCAGCATGATCACGCCGAAGTTCGCCTCAAGCTGCGTATGCTTGTAAAGCTGATTAAGGATGACGTTCTGGTTGACGTCTTTCCTGAGCTCTATGGCGATGCGCATCCCGTTTCTGTCCGACTCGTCCCTGAGGTCGGTGATGCCCGTTATCTTCTTCTCCTTGTGCAGTTCCGCAATCTTCTTTATCAGGTCCGCCTTGTTGACCATATAGGGAAGCTCATCTACCACTATCCTGGTCTTTCCGCCGCTCATCTGCTCGAAGTGCACCTTGGCGCGTACCTTGATGCTTCCCCTGCCGGTGTTGTAGGCGTCCCTAATGCCCTGCGTGCCTATTATGTAGGAGCCCGTCGGGAAATCGGGGCCCAGTATGTACTTGTTGAGCTCGTCCGGCGTCATGTACGGGTTGTCGATGAGGGCGACAGTGCCGTCGATTACCTCCCCAAGGTTATGCGGGGGGATGTTGGTCGCCATGCCGACTGCAATACCCGATGAGCCATTCACAAGCAGCTGCGGGAACCTCGACGGCAAGACCGTCGGTTCCTTCAGCGACTCGTCGAAGTTAGGGATGAAGTCGACTGTATCCTTATCGATGTCCGCAAGCATATGGGAGGAGAGCTTGGCCATCCTCACCTCGGTGTACCTCTGGGCCGCCGGCGGGTCGCCGTCGACCGAGCCGAAGTTTCCGTGTCCGTCAACCAGCATGCTCCTGAAGGTGAAGTCCTGGGCCATCCTCACCATGGCGTCGTAAACCGCCATCTCTCCGTGCGGATGATATTTACCAATGACTTCGCCGACGACCGTGGCGGACTTCCTGTAGGGCTTCTCTCCGGTGAGCCCGAGCGTGTTCATCGCGTAGAGTATCCTTCTGTGGATGGGCTTCAGCCCGTCGCGCACGTCAGGAAGCGCCCTGCCTACGATGACGCTCATCGAATATTGCAGGTAAGACCATCTGAGCTCGTGCTCGATGTCCCTGTCTAGCACGTTGGACCCCTGGATCAGTTCCATATCTTCAGCCATTTGCACACCCCTTGGCCATTCTTTGACTAAACATCAATGTTCTTCGCATATATCGCGTGCGTCTCGATGAACTTCTTCCTGGGTTCGACCGCATCTCCCATGAGTATCGAGAAAAGCTCATCGGCCTTCCTGGCATCGTCCATTTTCACCCTGAGCATTATCCTGGTCTCCGGGTTCATGGTAGTCTCCCAGAGCTGCTCCGCATTCATCTCGCCGAGGCCTTTGTACCTCTGGATGTTGTAGTTGTCGCGGCCCAGCTCGTCGAGGACCTTCTGTAGCTCCTCGTCGGAGTAGGCGTACTTCTCGGTCTTGCCGGCCTTAACCTTGTAAAGCGGCGGCTGCGCGATATATATGTGCCCTCCGTGTATCAGTGCGGGCATGTATCTGTAGAAGAAGGTCAGAAGCAGGGTCCTTATGTGCGCGCCGTCGATGTCGGCGTCGGCCATGATGACCACCTTATGGTATCTGAGCTCCTCTATGTTGAAAGTCTTGCCCCTGGAGCCGTTCTCCTCGTCGTCCACGGCATTGGGTCCGCGCTCGTCGAAGCCCGCCGCCAGGGCGGTTATGATGGACCTTATCTCGTTGTTCTCCAGCACGCGCTTGATGTCCGCCTTGTAGACGTTTATGACCTTGCCCCTAAGAGGCATTATCGCCTGGAAGCGGCGATCCCTGCCGGACTTTGCGCTGCCGCCTGCCGAATCGCCCTCTACCAGGAACAACTCGCATTTCGCGGGGTCCTTGTCCGAGCAGTCGGCAAGCTTGCCGGGAAGCTCCGATATCTCAAGCTCGCTCTTCCTTCTTACAAGGTCCTTGGCCTTCTGGGCCGCCTTCCTAGCGTTGGCCGTCTGAAGGCACTTCTGGATGATGAGCTTCGCGCTCTTGGGGTTCTCCTCCAGATAATCGCCAAGAAGCTCGGAGATGACGCCCTCGACCAGGCCCTTGACCTCGCTGTTTCCGAGCTTGGCCTTGGTCTGCCCCTCAAACTGGGGGTCTGGGAGCTTCACCGAGATGACTGCTGTGAGGCCCTCCCTGACATCGTCGCCCATGAAGTTCTCGTCGAACTCCTTGAACTGGTCCTTCCTGCTTCTTGCATAGTCGTTTATCGTCTTCGTCAGGCCGGATTTGAAGCCCGAGAGGTGCGTGCCGCCGTCTCCCGTGTTCACGTTGTTGGCGAATGAATACACGCTCTCGCTGTAGTTGTCCGTGTACTGAAGCGCCACCTCGACCTGAAGCTTCTCGGGAAGGTCCTTCTTAAAGTAGACGATGTCTTCGTGTATCTTCTCGCGGGCGACGTTCATCTGCTCCACCATCTGCCTGATGCCGCCCTCGAAGTGATATGCTTCGCTGCGGCCCTCGCGCTCGTCCGTAAGCTCGATCCTAAGCCCTGCGGTGAGGTATGCTATCTCCTCGAACCTATAGCTGAGCGTCTCGAAGGAGAAGTCCTGCGTCTCCTTGAAGATGGTCGCATCCGGCTTGAACTTGGTGGTGGTTCCCGTGGTCTTCGCAGTGCCAATCACCTTAATAGGATTCAGCGCGAAGCCCTTCGAGAACTTCTGGTAGTACTCGCTGCCGTCCTTCTTCACCCATACTTCCATGTAGTCGGAAAGGGCGTTGACGACGGATGCGCCAACTCCGTGAAGGCCTGTTGATATGGCATAGCTGCTGTGGCGGAACTTGCCTCCCGCATGCAGCATCGTCAGCACCGTCTCCAGTGCGGATTTTCCTGTCTTGGGGTGGATGTCTACCGGGATGCCCCTCCCGTTGTCCTGGACGGTTATGGATCCATCCTTGCCTATGGTGACCTTGATCAGATCGCATATGCCAGCCAAAGCCTCGTCCACGCTGTTGTCCACTACCTCATAGACCAGGTGGTGCAGGCCCCTTGCGTCCGTGCTGCCTATGTACATCGCCGGCCTTGCCCGAACTCCTTCAAGACCGACAAGTACATCTATGTCGCCTGAGGTGTATTCTCTGGCAACCTGCGTGCTATTCAGCTCTTTCTCCAAAATGGCTTCCTCCCGGGGATCATTTTGCTTGCTATCCGTTTTATTATATCATAATGGGTTCGAAAAGTGGCGTCTAAACGGTTGAAATGCTCGCTTTTGACAAAAAAATCACGCCTTCGATTTTGAAGGCGTGTGATGCCCTTCCTGTGGCTCTGGTGGCTAATTTATTCTAGGGTCACTGCTGTGCCGGAGGCGGTCACCATCAGCATGTTGCCTGCCTGCCCGAGCACCTCGTAGTCCACATCTACTCCGACTACTGCGTCCGCGCCCATCATACGGGCCCTTTCGACCATCTCGGCGATGGCCTGTTCCCTTGCCTCTATGAGCTCTCCCTCATAGGATCCGGACCTGCCGCCCAGTATGTTTGTGAGCCCCGCTGCGAAATCCTTGATGAAATTGACTCCGGAGACCACCTCGCCGAACACCAAACCCTTGTATCCTGTGATCCTCCTGTCCTCAACCTGAGGCGTCGTCGTAATAATCATATTACCCCTCCTTGCTTGCGTTTTCAATATCGGTAAAGGGTGATATCCCCACATCCAGAAGAAGCGTATCCGGGAAGAATTTCGTAAGTCCGGCCTTCTCTACCTCCTCCGGCCTCATCCCGGTCGAGGCGCAGGCGCTTGCCACAAGAAGGGGCCGTGCCGCGCTGCTTCCTCTCTCCCCGTGCTCGTGGAAGGCCCTCAATGCCTCATCGGCAAGCCTTGTGCCTGCGATGAGCCTTGCCTCCTTCAGGATGCCGTATGTGTCGTCAACCCGGTCAAGCCCGCAGTAGGCGACTACGGAAGCGTCATCCGAGACCGGGCAGTCTATCAGGCAGGCGACCGCCTCCCTAAGCTTCGAAGGGTTGGGCTTTATCGCGCATACGGGGCAGTACCTGCCTTTTCCGTCGAAAGGAAGCGCGCAGACCGAACACCTCCTCAGCAAGCCCTCCCCGGCCATGTCCCCATCCGCGAGGTTGGACCTTAGTATCCTCCTTGCGCCTGCCGGCAGCCTGCCTTCAAGCCTGTCAAGGATGGCGCCGGAGGCAGGAGAAAGCTCCTTTCCCCATTCATCGGCCGCTTTGGGTGCTCTGTTCTCGAGACCCTCGCCGGGAGCCTCCACCTCAGTGCTGCCGAATGCCCCGAACCTTATATCCTTCACGCCGTCCAGGTCGCACTGCCCCCTGAAGCTCTCAAGTATGTGGCGCTTCATCATGCTCATCTGCTGAGCCCAGGCCGGCTCCTCGACGGCTATGTACAAGATGCCGTCTTTCATCGAGTGAACCGCGCTGTTGACCGCGAAATGCCCCTTCATCGCCTTATCCCATGACACCGCCAGCCCGGCAAGCGCTATGGACTTGGATAAGCCGGTCTTTCTGTCCCTCTCGCGGCTGAGCACAGCGCCGATGCTTGTTACTCCCCTTCTCATGCCGGCACCGCGCTTCCTGCCGCCACCTTGTAGGCAAGGCAGCCCGGCATGGAAAAGGCGACATCTGAATCCGTGGCTGTCACTACAGTCTGGCACCTGCCGATGAAGCGCGATATGAGCCGCCCTTTACGGCCCTCGTCCAGCTCAGAGAGCACATCATCCAGGAGGACCACAGGGGCCTCCCCCCTTGATGTGGCGATTATCTCGGCTTCTGCCAGCTTCAGCGACACCACCACGGTCCTTTGCTGTCCCTGCGAACCGTACATGGCGGCTGGCTTTCCTGACACCTCAAGGCCCATATCATCCCTCTGCGGGCCAGCAAGGCAGGCACCTCTTGCAATCTCCGCCGGCCTCAGGGCCCAGAGCTTCTCGCCGAACCTTGATTCTATCCCGGATGCGTCTGTCATGTCGGAAGCATCCACAGATGGCAGGTACCTGACACTCAACGCTTCATCCGACCCTGCGATGAAAGAGTATGTCTCAGCAGCAAACGGCGTCATCCTGATCAAGGCGTCCGCCCTCGCCACGATTATCCTCGTTCCCACCATGACCATCTCGTCATTGAACACGTCAAGGAGCCTCGCGGCCCCCTCCATCTCGTGATAGGCCTTAAGCAGGGCATTCTTCTGCGCGACCACTTTGGAGTAGGTGTTGAGATCCTCCCTGTACCTTGGGCTCATCTGGGATATGTGCAAGTCAAGGAACTTCCTCCTGTCGGATGGGGATCCCTTCACAAGGTTCAGGTCGTCGGGTATGAAGGCTACGACATTAAGCCTGTCTGAAAGCGCTGAAGGCCTCATCTTCTCGACGTCGTTCAGCCTGGCGATCTTCCTTCCCGCAGACGAGACGGACAGGGTCATGGTGAAATCCGAGTGCGCGCCCGAAATGTGGCCCTTTATCCAGGCAGCCTCCTCCCCCCATCTAACCATCTCTGAATCCTTGGAGGTCCTGAAGCTAGTCCCGGCCGATAACGCATACAGCCCTTCGAGAAGGTTCGTCTTCCCCTGCGCATTGCTTCCTGAGAGCAGGGTTACATCAGGCGAAAGCTCTATGTCGCATTCGCCGTAGTTTCTGAAGCCTTTCATCTGAAGCCTTCTAATCTTCAAGTCAGGAACCGGCCCCTCCCTCGATCGTTATCTCTTCGCCCTTGAAGCTTACCCGGTCTCCGGCCCTCAGCTTCTTTCCCCTTCTGGTCTCAGGCTCTCCGTTTACGAGCACCTTTCCTTCGAGGATCATTCCCCTGGCTTCTCCCCCAGTCATAACAAGACCAGCCCACTTGAGGAGCTGGTCGAGTGTTATGTAAGGGGTGGTTATGGCTACCGTCCTGGCGCCCATGCGCCTTCCCCCTTCCGGTATCTTCTACCCGTTTATGGGCATCACGAGGTAAAGGTAATTCTCGCTGCTGGTCTCCTTCACGCACATGGCGGACCTTGTGCTGTTGTAGCCGATCTCCACGTCGTCTGATTCCAGCACCTGCAGCACTTCCCTCATGTATTTGGCCCTTATGGATACCGCCATCTCAGCGTTGCCCTGCAGCGACACCGGGATATCCTCTACGGCTTCGCCGAGTTCGGGTGTGACCGCCTTGATGGTCAGAAATCCCGGGCTGTCCAGCTCGCCGCCGCTGTAGGAGAGCTTTATCGCCGAAAGCTCGTCCTTGCACATGACCGAGACCCTGTCGATGGCAGCAAGGAAGCTGTTCGTATCGGTAGTAATCCTGGTCGCCAGGTTCTCCGGGAATATCTTCCTGTAGTCGGGGAACTGGCCCTCAAGAAGCCTCGTGATGTACCTGGTGTTGGCGAACTTCACGAAGGAATGCCTGTCGGTTATGCAGATCTCGACTTCCTTGGTGCCGTCGGCGGAGAGGTTCCTCTCCACTTCCCTGAGCATCCTTGCAGGAACGATGGAGACGATCTTTCCGGTAAGGCCGGTGTTCGCCTCCATGCTCTTGTAGGCGAGCCTGAAGGAGTCCGTCGCCACCATGGTTATGCTCTTCTCGTCGGCCTCTACCGAGACGCCCATCAGGTATGTCCTGTTGGTGTCGCTAGATGTGGCGATGGCGGTCTTCCTAATCATCTTCCTTAGGTCCGCTTCAGGCATTGACCACGTCTTCCCTGCTACAAGCTCGGGAAGTTCGGGGAAGTTCTTCGCGGGCATGGTCTTGATCGAGAAGTGTGTCCTGTCCGACACCACCTCGACCGTGCCGGTGCTCTCCTGATAGTCGAGGATGACCTCTGAATGAGGGAGCTTTCCGGTGATCTCCGAGAATTGCTTTGCGGGGAAAACGAAGGACCCTTCCCTTTCGACCTGGACGGGTATGAAAGTCTCTATGCCCAGATCGAGGTCATATGCCACGAGGCGCAGGCCGTCGGCCGTCGTCTCGACCAGGATGCCGGACAGAATCAGATTCGTGGCCTTCTGCGAGATGGCCTTGTATACCGTCCTTACCCCGGTTACGAGGGCAGTCTTGCTGCAGGATACCTTCACTGTGAACAACCTCCCCGACGATAGATTCTTCTATATAAGATAATAATATAAGAAGTGCTAGTAGTATGCACTGTTGATTCTGTTGGTAACCATCCCGAGCTAAGCATAAGGGCCTAATCCGTATGTGCATATCTGTGTTAGCCCTTATGTGCGAACCTCCGAGTCATCCACATCCGTCAACATGCCGGCACCCCTCAAGGGATTTCAACAGCTTATCAACATGAGGACTGTTGATGGAATCATGCACTCATACCTTGAGGTCGTCCATGATCTCATTGTAGGAGGTTTTCGCAGTCAGCCCCTTGTCGATGGACTCCTTGACCTTCTTGCAAGCGTGCAGCACTGTGGCATGGTCCCTTCCGCCGAACTCCCTGCCTATTGATTCGAGGGGCATCTTAAGCGCCTCGCGGCAGATGAACATGGCGAACTGCCTTGCCTCGGATACAGGCTTCACCCTGGATGCGCTGTTTAGATCCTCAGTATTGACCTTGAAGTAGCGTGCGACTACGCTCTGTATCCTGGAGACGGTGATCGTCTTCTTCCTTGTACCCGGCGCGAAGTCGTCCAGGTAGGCGTCTACGGTCTCTGGGTCGATGTTCTGCCAGCCGGACATGTTCGCCCTCGAAGTAACGTTCACGAAGGCGCCCTCCAGGTCTCTTATGCTCTCCGTGATCCTGGACGCAGTCTTGTCGAATACGTACGACGGAAGCCTCAGCTTCTTGAAATCGGCCCATTTCTGCTGAATCGCGAATCTGTCCTCATATGTGGTGGCCCTGATTTCGGCCACCCTCGTATTCTTCATCCTGGACCTGAGCCTCTCCTGGATGTCCAGGAACCCCGGGTGCCTGTCTGAGGATAGGATCATGAGCTTGCCTTCCTCAAGTATCGTGTTGTATGTGAAGAAGAGCTCGTCCTGGGTCGCCTTCTTGTTCTCAAGGAACTGGATGTCGTCTATAAGCAGCATGTCCAGCTGGCGGAAAGTGTCCCTGAATGAGGACATGGTCTTATCCGATAGGTTCGACATGAGCATGTTTATGAAGTCCTCGCTTGAGATGTATGCGACCTTGGCCTCCGGATGCAGCTGCTTC
>CAZHKX010000055.1:0-10822 GCA_964532805.1 uncultured Clostridia bacterium | reverse complement strand
TACCTGCTGAGGTTCATGCCCGAGGTGCCCGTCTACGGCGGGCCGCTTACCCTGGCCTTCGTGAACGCAAGGATGAAGGAGCAGGGCCTTGCGATAAGCTCCGCCAGCGTGGCGGTGAAAGCCGGAGACGTAATCTCAGCAGGGGGCATGAAGGTCGAGTTCATCACGGTCTGCCACAGCATCGCGGACAGCTTCGCCATGGCGGTGAGCACGCGCGCCGGCATCGTGCTTCATACTGGCGACTTCAAGATCGACCAGACACCCATCGACGGAAAGCGCATGGACCTCACCAGGTTCGCCGAGCTCGGAAGGCAGGGCGTGACCCTGATGCTCTCCGACTCGACCAACTCCATCAACTCAGGCTACACAGGTTCAGAGAGCGTTGTGGGGGAGGGCCTTCTTGAGGCCTTCAGGGCTGCCAAGGGAAGGGTGCTTGTGGCGACGTTCGCATCCCACGTGGCAAGGATACAGCAGGTGCTGCAGGCTGCGGCCGCCACCGGCAGGAAGGTAGCCATCGCAGGCAGGAGCCTCATCGTAAACAGCAAGATCGCCACCGACCTCGGCTACATCAAGGCATACCCCGGAGTCGTCATCGAGCTGTCACAGGTGGACGACCTGCCCGACGACGAGGTCGTCATCATCGCGACCGGCACCCAGGGAGAGCCCACATCGGCGCTCACCAGGATGGCGATGTCTGAGTTCAAGCGCACCTCAATAAAGAAGGGCGACACGGTGATACTTGCCGCAAGCATAATACCGGGCAACGAGAAGTCGGTATTCCGCACAATAAACCACCTTTATAAGCTGGGTGCGGACGTAATCGGAAGGAAGGACGCCAAGATCCACGTATCCGGCCACGCAAGCCAGGAGGAGCTCAAACTGGTGCTCAGCCTGGTCAAGCCGAAGAACTTCATGCCGGTGCACGGGGAGTACACCCACCTTCATAACCATGCTAAGCTTGCCGCCCGCATGGGCGTCGCGGAGCAGAACATACTCATCGCCGGAAGCGGCGACGTCGTCGAGCTGAAGTCGGGAAGGGCCAGGATAAACGGGCATGTCCAGGCCTCCAGGGTGATGGTGGACGGCTACGGCGTGGGCGACGTAGGCAAGTATGTGCTCAGAGACAGGATGATCCTTTCAAACGACGGGATACTCGTAGCCGTTGTAGTAATCGACAAGGATACCGGCGCGTACATAAAGGGCCCTGAGATCGTATCCAGGGGCTTCGTATACGAGAAGGAGTCTGAGGCCCTGTTCGAGGAGGTAGGCAAGGTCTGCCGAAAGGCGCTTTCCAAGAACACTAGCATGGGAGGAGCCGCGGTCGCCGAGACCTTGAAGGAGGTCATCGCCAGCTTCCTGTCGCAGAAGACCGGAAGGAAACCCCTTATCATACCCCACGTGCTTGAGCTCTAGTGGATGATGCAGGACTAATCAGCGGAGGTTAATAATGCAGCTTCTCAAGTTCGCGATATTGGGGATAGTTCAGGGGCTGACGGAGTTTCTTCCGGTATCCAGCTCGGGACATCTCGCAATCTTCCACAGGATACTCGGAGTAGAGGCCGACCTGGGATTCGACACCGCCGTCCACATCGGCACCGGGCTAGCTGTCCTGATATACTATTTCCCCAAGCTGTGGGGCTACGTGTCCGACATCCTTGCCGGCCTTATAGCGGGCAGGGGAAGAAGGAAGGGAAGCGGCGAGGGAGCCAAGATTGCGTTGCTGCTTATTGCAACCTCAGTCCCGGCGGCGCTTGCGGGTGTTTTCCTTGAGGATAGCATCGAGGCGGCGTTTGCGAGCCCCTGGGCTGTCTCGGCCTTCCTTTGCGTCACTGGCATCATACTAATCGCGGCTGGCAGGTCAAGTGGCGGGAAGGTCTCAGGTCCGGCCGGCATGACCTACAAGGTCGCACTGCTAATAGGCATAGCGCAGGCTGTGGCTCTGCTTCCCGGCATATCCCGCTCAGGGATGACGCTCTCGGCGGGGTTGTTCCTCGGGCTTGCCGCGTCTTGGGCCGTGGATTACTCCATGCTGGCATCGCTGCCGGTCATCTTCGGGGCCTTCCTTGTTCAGGCATTGAAGGACGGGGGCTTGGGCGGCGTGCACGGATTCGAGGGGATCGCCATCGGCGTCGTAGTCAGCCTTGCGACCGGCCTTCTGGCCATATCTTTGCTAAAGAGGCTTGCAGCAAGGAGGAACCTGGTGCCGTTTGCAGCATGGGTCTTCATCGCTGCGGCAGCAAACATCGCTATCCACTCCCTTTGGGGCATCTGATGAGGAGGCTTGCCATTGGCTGAGAGGACTACGAGGTCCGGCCCGGCGCGCGCGCGGCGCGCGGCGCCTCCCCCTGAGCAGGAGGTGCTGGGAGGGCAGCTCGGTATAGAGGCCCTGGGCATCGCCTGCATCGCGGCTGCGGTGCTTATACTGGTCTTTATCGTTCTGGGGGAGGCTGGCGCATCGAGCGCGGGCTCTATCGGCATAATCGGAGTCAGGGTTTCCGGCTGGCTCAAGTGGCTCATGGGCTACTCGGTCTATGCGCTGCCGGCGCTGTTCGGTTACGCCGGCCTTCTGATGCTCATCCGCAGAAGGGGTTACTTCGGCTCTGCCAGGCTTCTTGCGCTGATCGGCCTTATAGCCTCGTCGTCGGCGCTTGCCGCCATCATCGGGGGCGAGTACGGTACACTCGGAAAAGCAGGAGGCGCAATGGGAAGCTTCCTGGCGGGCCTTCCGACGGGGATGATCGGAAATGTCGGCTCGGCCGTGCTTCACACATCAGTGGCCGTCATCTGCCTTGTCGTGCTCTCGAACGTGCCTGTAAGCACGGCCGCTTCGTTCTTCTTCGTCATGCTTTGGTACGGGCTTACGGCACTCTGGAGGGCATTCGTGAAAGGCTATAAGGCGCTTGTGCTGAGAGTGCTCGAGCAGCCTTACGGAAAGCCCGCTGACAAAGGCTCCGGAGAGCCGCCCGGCAGGGAGGATGCACCCTCAGCCAGGGGCACGATCGACTTCGGCCAGGAGGCCGCCTCGAACCAAGCGGGGGAGGCCCCCGAGCAGGAGACGGAGGGCCGCCCTGCACCGCAGAGGAGGGAGCCCAGGCCAAGGAAGCTGGAAGAATGGAGAAAACCCGAGCAGAGGATCCCGTCGGGGGACGGGCATCTGCCGCTGCTGCCTCCCCTTTCGATACTCGGCGCGCCTTCACCCAGGAAGAGGTCCCGGAACGAGGCATATGACGTGGCCGAGATGTCGAGGACCCTTGAGGCGACGCTGGCATCGTTCGGAGTATCAGCCAAGGTGGTAAGCGTTAGCCAGGGGCCCACCGTGACGAGATTCGAAGTCCAGCCCAGCTCCGGTGTGAAGGTCGCAAGGATAGCAAGCCTCTCGGACGACATCGCCCTTGCCTTCGCGGCCCCCGGCATAAGGATAGAAGCGCCCATACCCGGGAAGGCCGCAGTAGGCGTGGAGATACCAAACAGGGATAAGGGATTCGTGTACTTCCGCGAGGTGCTTGAGACAGAGGAGTACCAGAAGGCGGAGGGGAAGCTAATAGTAGCCCTCGGGAAAGACATATCTGGAAGCGCGATAGTCGCCGACCTGACGGACATACTGCACCTTCTTGTGGCAGGGGCCACCGGTTCTGGCAAGAGCGTGTGCCTCAACACGATTATCGCAAGCCTTCTTTTCAGGGCCACGCCCGATGACGTAAGGCTTCTGATGATAGACCCGAAGAGGGTCGAGCTTTCCGTGTACAACGGCATACCACACCTCATCGCCCCAGTGGTGACCGACGCAAAGAAGGCCGCTGGCTTTCTTAAGTGGGTCTGCGAGGAGATGGAGAACAGGTACCGCATATTCCAGGTGGCCGGCGCCAGGAACATCTCACAGTACAACGAGATGCTGGACAAGGGCATGCTGGAGCAGATAATCGACGGGGATTCGGAAACAGCGGGGCAGGTCGAGGCCCCGAGCTTCAGCCCAAGGAGGCTTCCTTACATCGTCGTCATATTAGACGAGCTGGCAGACCTTATGATGGTGGCGAAGAACGACGTGGAGGACGCGATTGCAAGGCTAGCCTTCATGGCCAGGGCAGCGGGCATACACCTCATCATCGCGACCCAGCGCCCGTCCGTGGACATTGTCACGGGGATAATCAAGGCGAATATCCCGTCCAGGATAGCCTTCGCTGTCTCATCGCAGGTGGACTCAAGGGTGATACTGGATTCCCAGGGAGCCGAGAGGCTTCTGGGCAAGGGCGACATGCTCTTCCATCCGATAGGCCTTCCCAAGCCCATCAGGATTCAGGGGGCCTACATCTCCGACTCGGAGGTCATAGCCCTTGTCGACTACCTGAAGGGGCAGGGGGAGCCAATCTACGTGGCGAAACCTGTCGAAAGCAGGGATGGCCAGAGCGAGGGGCCTGAGGTTACTGACGACCTGTTCGAGGACGCCGCGAGGCTTATCGTCGAATCCGGGGAGGCTTCCATATCGAAGCTTCAAAGGCGCTACAGGGTGGGCTACGCCAGGGCGGCAAGGCTCATAGACACTATGGAGCTCATGGGGATAATCGGGCCGCATAACGGCAGCAAGCCGAGGAACATCCTGATGAGCCCCGTTCAGCTGGAGGATTACATCAGGGGGCTCAGGCAGGGAGAATAACGCCTGAAGGAGGGATAGACGCATGCAGAAGAGGATAGGTGAGCTTCTGGCCGAGCGGAGGCAGGCAATGGGGGCAAGCCTTGCTGACGTGGAGGGCGCCACTCTCATCAGGTCGGCCTACATCGACGCCATCGAGAAGGGCGAATACGGCATAATACCCGGGAAGATATATGTGAGGCTCTATGTGAAGAGCTACGCATCCTTTCTCGGGATGGACCCGCAGCAGGCAGCCGAGATGCTCGACGCCGAGGCGGGAGGGCACGACGACAATCACAACGGGACCGAGGCGGGCTTCGACCCTTCGGGAAGAAGGCAGAGCCAGAAACAGAGGATGGAGAAGCTTAGAAGGCAGGCGGCCAGGAGGAGGACGCTTACTACTGCCGCCGCGATAGTCGCCCTGACTGCTATAGTCCTCATAGTCTACTTCTTGGCTGGCGGGAGATGGAACGGGACTTCGACCACCGACCCGGCTCAGGGCATCGACGAACCTGCTGCTAGCGGGGAGCCTGACGCAGGCGGCACCCTGCCGGATGGCGTCTCGCCTGACGGCCAAGTGGCGTCGGAGGCTGAGCCCAAAGCGCACAGGCTATCGATAAGCTTCACGGATGACTGCTGGATAAGGGCCTACGCTGACGGCACGAAAGTCAGGGAGGGCATATTCAAAGACGGCCAGAAGGTGGAGATAGATGCTGCCGAGGGAATCTGGGTCAGGCTCGGCAATGCTGGCGGGGCGAAGTTAAGCTACAACGGGGATGACCTGGGCAGCCCCGGTTCCATGCGCAAGGTGATGGACATTTCCTTCCCGTCGGGTTATCAGCCTTTCTAGAGCAGCTTAAGGAAGGATCGGAGGTTTTGATGGACAGATTGGCCCACCTCCCCGTCAGCGCGGAGGAGATCAGGGCATTGGGCTGGGACAGGCCCGATGTGGTGATAATCACGGGGGATGCATATGTAGACCACCCCGCCTTCGGCGCCGCCGTAATAGGCAGGGTGCTGGAGGCTGAGGGCTACAAGGTGGCGATCATGCCGCAGCCCGACTACAGGTCCGATGCCGACTTCCAGAGGATGCCGGCACCAAGGCTCTTCTGCGGCATCACCGCAGGCAACCTCGACTCGATGGTGTCCAACTACTCCCCTATGAAGTTCAGGAGGAAGAAGGACAGCTTCTCGCCCGGCGGCCTTCCCGTAAAAAGGCCCGACAGGGCGACCATAGTGTATGCCAACAGGGCGAGGAAGGCCTGGCCAGAAGCTCCGATAATTATTGGGGGGATTGAGGCGTCTATGAGGCGCTTCGCCCATTATGACTACTGGGACGATTCGGTGAGAAGGTCCCTGCTTCTTGATTCCAGGGCGGACCTTCTTGTTTATGGCATGGGCGAGAAGGCTTCAATCGAGGCTGCCGAAAGGCTTGCCGCCGGCAACAAGAACTTGACCGGGATAAACGGCACAGCCGCCCTGCTGAAGGAGATTCCGGAAGGAGATGTCCTTATCCTGCCATCGTATGAGCAGGTTGCGGCCGACAAGCGGACTTACGCGGAATGCTTCGCCGTGCATATGAAGGAGAGCCTGAGGAAGGCACCGAGGGTCATGCTGCAGGGCCATGCCAATAGGTTCGTCGCGGTATATCCGCAGAATGTGCTGGATGAAACGGAACTGGACCGCATCGCCGGCCTCAAGTACACAAGAAGGCAGCATCCCATGTACGATGCTGCTGGGGGCGTCCCCGCCCTGGAGGAGGTCCTTTTCTCAGTGACGGCTCACAGGGGCTGCTTCGGCTCCTGCTCGTTCTGCGCTCTCTGGGCCCACCAGGGCAGGGTGATGCAGTCCAGGAGCGAACGCTCCATCCTGGAGGAGATAGAGGGCTTCACGAAGGACCCGAGGTTCAAGGGCATAGTGCATGATATCGGGGGGCCGACCGCGAACTACTACAAGTCCTACTGCGCCAGCGGGGTATCCTGTGACGGAGGGCGCGCCTGCGTCTGGCCCGACAAGTGCCGCTTCATGCAGGACGGCCAGGATGCCTACGAGAGGCTTCTGAGGGAAGCCGGCGCGATACCCGGCATTAGGAAGGTTTTCGTCAGGTCGGGATTAAGATACGACTACCTTCTGGGCTCGGACAAGGGCAGGAGCCTGATGAGGCAGATCGTCTCGGAGAACGTGAGCGGCCAGCTGAAGGTGGCACCTGAGCACATAAGCGAGCCTGTGCTGGAGGTCATGAGGAAGGCGACCGGGGCCGACTATGACAAGTTCAGGCAGGCCTACTTCAAGTTCAGCGACGAATGCGGCAAGGAGCAGTACCTGGTCTCCTACTTCATATCCGGCCACCCGGGAGCGGAGCTTAAGGATGCGCTTGAGCTCGCACTTTACTTGAAGGAGAACTTCGGGTACGTCCCTGAGCAGGTGCAGGACTTCACGCCGACGCCCGGCACGGAGGCCACCACGATATATCACACGGGCATCGACCCTACGACTATGAGGCAGGTGCACGTGGCGAAGGGCAAGGAGAAGCAGATGCAGCGGGCCCTTCTGCAGTGGGCTCTTCCGCAGAACAGGAGGCTTGTCAGGGAGGCTCTGGCAGAGCTCGGCCGCAAGGACCTCATAGGATACGGGCCAAAGGCGCTTGTGCCCCCGGAATCCCAGCGCAGGGAGCCGGAGGGCAAGGGAGAAAGGAAGCCGTGGGGACGTGGAGGAGCTTAGCCTTTCACAGCTTTCCATACTGCCTGACGCCCAGATAGCGGACGCATTCGACGAGAGCTGGCGGGATGTTGAGCAGTCGGTGCTCATGCACGGGCCCGCTGGATACAGAAGGGTTTCGAAGTGGCTGGACATCGAGCCTAAGGCGTCTGCCATGGCTTTCGTTGCAGGCAGGCCTGCTGGCGTGGTCCTGACGGGCATAAGGGATCCGGGCAGGGCTTACATCGCATCGCTTGCCGTAAAGGCCGAATATCGGGGCAAGGGGATAGGAAGAAGGCTTCTTAGGTGGGGCATCTCACGCTCAAGGATGTTCGGATGCAGCCGGGTGGGGCTCCATGTGTTCGAAAGCAACGCCAACGCCCTCTCGCTGTACTCGTCGGTAGGCTTTCATCCTGTGCGCAGGGTGGGGCACTGGGAGGGCATGATAGCGTCCAAGGGCGTAAAGGGCCTCGGCATCGAATACTCAGAGGCCGATGGCATATCGGGCGGATTCGCGGAAGACGGGGATAAGCTCTGGGAGAACGAGTCCAGGAGCCTCATGAACCTGGGCGATGGCCTTATCTGCGTGAAGGGTGTGATGGACGGCGCCCCTATCGGCTACATGGCCTACTCCACAAGGTCGCTGTGCTGGGTGCTTGACATGGGCTTCGCGCGGGGCGCTTCCCCAGATATGGCGGCGGAGCTGCTGCTTTCCATACCGACAGCAAGGTTTCTGCCCTGCGTGATGACTACTGTGGTGGAAGGCAGCGACAACGAGAGGATAGCAGGCCATATAGGGCTCAAGCTGGAAAGAAGCAGGATAGAGATGGAGCTTATGCTCTCATCGGATCCTATCGCATAGGAAGCGCGGCAGGCGCAATAGAAAGCAAGGAGCAGTCAATGAGAGTCAGGATGATATCCCTGGGGTGCTCTAAGAACAGGGTGGACAGCGAATACATGCTCGGAAACCTCGCTCAGGCGGGCATCGAGCTGGTATCGGAGGGGGAAGCAGCCGACGCTGTTATCGTCAACACATGCAGCTTCCTTGAAAGCGCGTGCGACGAGGCGATCGAGGTGATACTTGAATGCGCCAGGGAGAAGCGCGAAGGAAAGGTAGGCGCGCTCCTGGTGGCAGGATGCCTGCCCAACAGGTTCGGCGGAGAGATACTGGAGAGCATGCCCGAGATAGACGGCATAATTTCGCCTGGCGAGTACGGAAGGATAGCCGAGCTGGTGGGCAAAGCGGGCGATGGCAGGGTGGTGAGCCTTCTTGGCGACCGCGGATACCTTGGCAAGGGCGCGGCAAGGCTTCTTACGAACTCCGGGCATTATGCCTACCTGAAGATATGCGACGGGTGCGACAACAGGTGCTCATACTGCATGATACCCGACATCAGGGGAAAGCTCGTCAGCAAGCCGTTCGAGGAAGTGGTAGCAGAGGCCGAGGATCTGGTCGGCAGGGGAGTCAAGGAGCTTGTCATCATCGCCCAGGACACCACGGTCTACGGCCAGGACCTTTACGGGAAGCCCAGGCTCGCCGAGCTGCTTAGAAGGCTTGCGGATATTGAGGGGCTTATGTGGCTGAGGCTCATGTACGCATACCCCGAGAGGGTAGACGACGAGCTGGTGGGGCTCTTCAAAGACGGCCTGGGAGGAAAGCTAGCCGCCTATATAGACCTTCCGATGCAGCATGGAAGCGATGCTGTGCTGAGGGCCATGAACAGGCTCGGAAGCGCGGAATCCATGGAGCGACTGGTAAGAAGGCTGAGGCAGGCAAGGCCGGAGATGGTGGTCCGCACCACGTTCATGGTGGGCTTTCCCGGAGAGACCAAGGAGGACTTCGAGGAGCTTCTTCGCTTCGTGGGACGGGTGAGGCCCCAAAGGGCCGGCGTATTCAGGTTCAGCCCGGAGGAGGGCACTCCCGCGGCTGCTATGCCAAGCCAGGTGCCTGAGGCTTTGAAGCTTGAGAGGGAGGCCAGGATGATGGGCCTTCTTGCCGAAATCAGCAGGCAGTTCAACCAATCCAGGATAGGCGAGGAGGCCGATGTAATCGTAGACGGACCTTCGGAGGAATCTGAGCTTCTTGTCGACGCCAGGTCATATGCCGAAGCGCCCGAGGAGGACGGGAAGATCTTCGTGGGGGATGCCGGCCTTCCTGCCGGCAGCGTAGTAAGGGTGAGGATCGAATCAGCCTCCGACTACGACCTCGGTGCGCAGGTCTTAGCATGATCGCAGGTTAAAACATGAAAGAAGCCCGGCATCAAAGGCCGGGCTTCTGCTCATCATTGTTGCATTCCAGTTAGAAAGTGATTCCCCTTGCATGCATCGCATCCACGATGCGCTTGATGGCGAGGCAGTAGGCGGCGATGCGCATGGTGACCTTCTTCTCCTTGGCGAAGTCCCAGCAGGAGTTGAATGACTGGCTCATCTTGACATCAAGCCTGTCGTTTACTTCCTTCTCGGTCCAGTAGTAGCCGCTGAGGTTCTGGCACCACTCGAAGTAGGAGACGGTGACCCCGCCGGCGTTGGCGAGGATGTCAGGCACTATGATCTTGCCGGCCTTGTTGAGGATATCGTCCGCTTCGGCGGTGATCGGGCCGTTTGCGCCTTCCACTATGTAATTCGCCTTGATCTTGCCGGCGTTCTCGGCAGTTATCTGGTTCTCGAGCGCTGCGGGCACGAGCAGGTCGCACTCGACATAGAGCACGCCCTTCGGGTCTTCGAGCTTTACGAGGCCAGGTTCCGCATAGCCTTCCACGAGCTTCCTGGGGTTCTTGCCAGCATACGCGAACGCTGCGGCCACGTCGATGCCGTTGGGGTTGTAGTAGTTGCCGGAGACGTCGCTTATCGCGACTACCTTGATGCCGAGGTCATGAAGCATGATGGCGCCGATGCCGCCGACGTTTCCGAAGCCCTGCACCGAAGCGGTGATCTTCTTGGGGTCAAGGTTCAGCCTCTTGAGAAGCTCGCGCGTCGCGATCGATACGCCGCGGCCCGTCGCCTCGTTCCTTCCGAGAGACCCGTTGACCGTAAGGGGCTTGCCGGTCACCACGCCGGGCTGATACTCGCCGGTAAGCGCAGAGTAGGTGTCGACTATCCAGGCCATGATCTTGCCGCTGGTATTCACGTCCGGTGCGGGGACGTCCCTCATAGGCCCGATTATGGGGGCGATCTTCGCCGTGTAGCCGCGGGTCAGCCTCTCGAGCTCTCCTTCGGACATCTTGTTGACATCCACGGTGATGCCGCCCTTGCCGCCGCCGTAGGGGATGTCGACGACGCCGCACTTGAACGACATCCATGCCGCAAGCGACTTGACCTCGTCAAGGCATACATCGGTATGATAGCGGATGCCGCCCTTTGCGGGACCCCTCGATGTGTTGTGCTGTACCCTGAAGCCTTTGAACAGCTTCACGCTTCCGTCATCCATCTTGACCGGGATGTTAACCTCAAGGGCCCTTTCGGGTTCGCAAAGGATTGCGAAGGTCCCTTCGTCGAGGT
>CAZHKX010000054.1:0-11017 GCA_964532805.1 uncultured Clostridia bacterium | reverse complement strand
CTTGCGTCTGCTGAATCCGAGATGTTCCTCACATCCCACTTGTAACCGCCCTTGGCATTTAGCGATAGGCTTCCGTAGGTCATGTAGGCGGAGTATCTTATGCTAGCAGCAAGGGAGCGGTAGTTGCCGGATGGCGCGAGAAATCCTCCGAAGGGAGTGGGTTCCGTATAGCTCGCAGTGATGACCGTGTTCCTTCCGGCCTGCAGGTATGCCGAGGCTCCTGCTTGTGAGTAGGCGTAGCTGTCGAACCCCTCGGCTGCCCTTAGCGCCGCGGACAGCGAGCCTGTGAGCCTTATCGGGCCGTAGCTGTACTGCAGCGACGCGCTTGCCGACAAAGCCTGGCTCAATGGCGGCGAGCCCGCCCCGAATCCCCTGCTTACCCCGTATGTAGCGAGCACCCCCAGCCTTAACGGCCCGTCCCAGTTGAGGCCGGCCTGAAGCGTATTGCTGAGCACCATGGGATCATCCGCCGCAAGGTAGCTGAACAGCCCTACCGCCTCAACCGATTCCAGGAGGTTCACTGCCAGGGAGCTCGCAGGCTTCCACGAAAGCTGAAGAGCCAGCGACGCCGCATCCGGTTTGCCGGGGCCTGCCCCCGCCACGCTGCCCGCCCCCCTTGCCCTTAAGGTGGCGGATGCGTCCAGCTTGTCAGATGAATAGGACGCCTTCGCATACCCCGCTGCCCCGTAAAGCGTGTTCTCCGACGGGTCAAGCTCAAGGAAATGCCTCGGATCTTTTCCGATCATCCCATGTACTTCCCCGAAGATCACATCGGGCTCCCCAAGAGGGAAGTCCACCCTGACCACCGGCATCTCATAGCCCTCGTCAGCAGGGCTTCCTGCATAGAGCACAATTCCGTCGGTCGCGACCCCAGTTGCCGGCCCGTCATAAATGAGGACGGATGCCTCGGTTGCCACGTCGAAGGCGGTAAGCCCCGACTCGCCGGCCAGCACTATGAAGCTTCCGAAACCGCATAGCCCGTATGGGGCCTCAGGGAGCGTGAACTGCTCCACTGCGAGCCCATCGCCGATGATCGCAAAGCCCAAATCCGTTGCCAGCAGCACCGACTGGGCCGCGTCCATGTCCGCGGCCTTTGCCGAGTGCGCGCCGCCTTCGATGAGCTCCTTGAAGTAGAGCCCGTCAAACGCAGCGACTTTCCCCTCGGAGGCCACTATCAAGCCCGATGGGTGGGCTGCAAGCGCCAGTACAGGCCCTTCGATCTGTGGATGGCTTGAAGGCCTGTACAGGACCCACTCGCCTTCCATGTCCAGCCCCCCCTCGGCAAGGCCTGCAGGTGTCGCCGCATAAAGGGATCCGCCGTAGACCGCAACGGCATTAATCATGGATGAAGGTAGCCCGTCTCTTGTAGATGCAGCCTTCCAGAGTGATGATACGTCGGCGAATCCCTCGCCATAGGTCAAATAGTCCGCATCAAGCATCGCGATGCCGGCCGAAGTGGCGAAATACCAGGTGCCTGAGTCAGAGCAGGCGCCACTCACCTGAGAGCCTGCCATGGATGCCGGCAGCCTCAGCTGCATCCACCCCGAACCATACGGGGATAGGACGCTCACCCCTCCAAGGTGCATGAAAGCCCACCACTTGCCCCCTGCGTTGTCTTGCAGCACCTCTACTTCCCCGATTAGGTTGTAAGCGTTCGGCCTTCGGGCCATGTCGCCCGGGAAAGCCGAGGCGCTGAAAGAGACCCCCGCGGAAAGCTCGAAGCCCCTGCCGGCATCCCACTCGGCCCAGGCCGAGATGAGATTGTCGTAGCTTCTCTCCTTAGATACCGTCGTCTCATCCTCGGCCAGGTACGGCGCATCGGACGCATAGCTGTACTCTATCCCGAGCTTCAAGCCATCAATAGGCTCGTATGATGCGCCGACTGACGCGATCCACGCCTTCGAGCCGGACGCCTGATACTCGAACTCGACTACGAGCTCCCCTTCCGACCCCTCCGGTATCGCCTCCATAAGAAGAAGTATGCCCGTCTCGTAGTCCACCTCGAAGTCCGTCCCCTCGGATAGGGCCCTCCCGTCCAGCCTAGCCGACACGCTGCCCCTGACGATCCCGCCGCCGAGGAAGTAGAGCCCCTGTGCAAGCCTGTAGCTGAAAGATGCCGTCACATGGGAATACTGGTCAGTGAAATCCGATGGCAGCGTCATCTCCAGATAGCCCCTGTCCTCATAGCACAGCCAGTTCGCCCCGGGAACGGAATTCAAAGGCATCCTGACACCGCTCTTGGAGACCGCAATAACGCTCATGCTCTCGGCTATTATGCCGGAGAAACCCAAAGGATACAGCACGCCGCGACCGAAATCCCCGAAGGGTATGGTGGATGCTATTACACCAGTCGCCCTCGATGCGGTGGCAAAGGAGGTCCAGCCCTCCAGCAGCTCACCAAGAAACTGCATATCGGTAGCGCTTCCCAAGACATAGGGGTACTTCCCCTGGGCGTCGCCCGTAAGGCCAAGCGCCTCATTATAGGCCCTTATAAGTTCGGTGAGCATCGACCTTGCCGCGACTTCGGGCTCGGACTTAAGCATGATGTAGGCGCCGCTCACCCCGGACAGGCCATCTACAGCCGCGCTGGGGTTGAAAGCCCCCGGCACCAGGGTGCCGTCGGGGTTCGATATGCTATTGATGAGAAAGCCCAGGCCGTTCGCCTCCAGAAACCCGCTAAGATCCCCTGATGGCGAAGTCTCGGAGAATACGATGCCTGCCTGGTCGAAAGCCGGGTCGAACTCCTCTGCTCCGGCCGCATTCCAAAGGCCCTCAAGGGCCGAGTTCAGCTTTGAACCCTCCCTTTGAGGGAAATACGGCCCACCCTGGATGTAGTCAATGATATCCGATGCCGTGGCCCCCTTGAACGTCTTGGAGGCCCTTACGCCCTGCGCCCTGCCCCCTGCCGCAAGCACGGAGAAGGCATCGCCCTCGTAACCAGCATAAAGGCCGAACACTGTCGCTTTCGGAAGCCCCAGCTCCCTGTTCATCGGCACCAGCTGGATGCTTCCTCCCCCGGCTTTGAAGCCGTTCCAGTCAAGGCTCACCGTGAGCTGCTGAAGCATGTCACCTCGCGCATTGTCGATGTGGGCGTCCAGCTTGAGGCCCTCGATTATCTCGCCGGTGACGTCCAGCCTCAGCTCCTGGGACGCGACGAAGCCGCCCAAACCCAGCTTCCAGCCGAAGGTTGAGTAGTACTTGCTTCCGTATCCCAGCTTCCAGATGCTTTCGCCGGAAAATTTCAGCGCGGCCTCGGTACGGCCCATTGGAATGACCGCCAGCATGACAGCCAGCAGGAGAGGCAGACAACGTCTCATCGAAGCACCTCCGCGATCTTGCTATAAGCGCGGGACGCCCGGCAGGACGGCAAGCCCTACGGGACCCGGCCCTGTATGCACTCCTATCGTAGGCCCGATATCGGTGAAAAGATGCTCCTCGCATCTTATGTTAGGCAGGACCAGCTCGCTGAGCAGCCTCGCCTCCTCCAGGTTGTCGGCATGCACGAAGCAAAGCGTCTCAGCCTGGCCTCCGCTTTCGGCAAGGCCCCTGTCCAGGAGCTTTTCCAAGCCGTTGCGGCTAGTGCGGTACTTGTCGGCCAGGTGCACTTCGCCTTCGCCCATCCTGAGGATGAGCTTTATGGAGAGCAGTGTGCCTATCGTAGAAAGGACTCTGGACACCCTGCCTGACTGTGCGAGGTACTTCAGGGATGGCACCGCAAGCCACCCTCTGATCCTGCCTATCACGCTCTCAGCTGCCGCCGCGCACTCCCCGGCCCCGAAACCGGCCAGGGCGAGCCTTGCCGCCTTTATGCAGCCCAGGCCGTAGAGTATCGTGAGGTTGCAGCTATCCATGACCCTGATACGCCCGGGGTCTACCATGTCCGCCGCCATCATGCAGGTGGCCGCTGTGCTAGTCAGCTTGGAGCTTACATGTATGGATATTACCTGGTCTGCCTCCGATAGCGCCCTCTCATAGGCTTCGACGATATGAGGTACAAGGGGCTGGCTGGTCTTGAGGACCTTGCCCTCCCTCATGGCGCCATAGACCTCGGAGGCGGTAATGTCCCTGCCGAGGGTGAAAGCCTCGCCGTCTTTTACTATCTGCATCGGGATTACCGATATGCCTAGCTCATGAGCCATCTCGTCGGGTATGCTCGCCGCGCTGTCCGTTACTATTGCGACCTTTCTCATTAGGCCCCTCCGTTCGGATTGACGCTCAGCGCCTGACCAGCTCTTCCATCCTGCCCAGCGGGCTGTCTACCAGCACATGCCCTCCGAGGCTTTCGACAACCTCTCCCTCGACTAGTATCTGCACTTTCTCAACCCCAGGAAGCTCGCAGAGGGTGTCCACTATGGCCGAGACCATAGCCAGCTCCCCCTCGCTGCCGAAGCCCGGGTACATGATCTTCCCTGAAAAGTCCGCGTATGCCACCCCGCCTTGTATCTTCGCCCCCAGCACCTCCACTCCTTCCGGAGCGATGGCATAAAGGCCGTCATCGTTTTCGCCGGGGCCCTCCATAAGCCTTCTAAGTGCGCTTACCGCGATGCTGTCCTTATCGACCACCCTTTTCACAGGGGTGATGTAGATTCCTGTATCAGTCATTCCGGAGAAGTAAAGGTTCACTTTGACGAGGCCGAGCTTAGCGATCTCCTCATCCAGGAGCCGGAGCTTGACCTGCAGCTGCTGGGCACCTTCCATCGTGGAATCCAGGCTCAGCCTCATGTCGGAAAGGCGCCTTGCCTCCGCCATAAGGCGCGCTACCTGCCAGATGCATGCAGCCGTAAGCGCAAGCACGACGGCCGCCACCGCGATATTCCTCATTATAGCCCTGTTTGCGGACATGTAAGCCTCAATACACCTTTCCTACGCTGCTTGACCTGTAATAGAAGGAGAGGATCTCCATATAGCCGCGGCCGAGCCTGGCAAGCGACTTCGCGCCCTCCTGGCACATGCCTACCCCATGGCCGTAACCCGCCCCCGATATCCGGATCTGGCCGCCGGGCGTGAGCTCGTCTATTACGAAGACCCCGCTTTTGGCCACGGTCGAGCCCCCCATGAGGTTCCTTATGTTGAGCTCTCCTTTGATTATATAATCATTGCCGTCATAAGGCACCGTAATCTCGAGGGCGGCTCCCCTTGAAGTCCTCTTCGTGACTGCGGGGACCTTCCTGGCCGTCGGCCCAATAAGCGTCGCAGCCTTCTTGTCCACCAGGGCCCTGATTCTTCCATCTAGCGCCTTCCTGTCCAGAGTGGCGTCCCATCTATAGCCGTAGGCACCGTAGCAGAGGTCCGACTTGTCCCCGCCTGCGATGTACTTCCTTATGGCTGCTTCATCCCTCAGGTCGGGCACCTCTGACTTCTGCGGATTGTCCCTCACGTTCGTAAGGTGCACCAGTTTGGATCCCCAGATCTCCTCGCAGGCCTCCGTAACCCCTCCGCATGCGGAGTGGAAGCTTGCGGTCCTCACCATCGCGCCCTCGTACATGAGCACCTCGCCCTCGGTAGCCCTCACCGCCTTAGCGACCTCGGCGTTCGCCGACTGGCCGTACATCCCCTTGAAAACCTGGCAGTGGGTGCTATCGCAAAGGTCCCATCCCATGTCCTCATGCCTTCCGGCGGAGGAGAGCGCTTCGGTCCTTGCCACCACTGCCTGCGCCTTGTAAGCTTCCGGAGGCGAGCTGCCGCCAATCTCTGACGGCAGGACTGACAGCAGGTACTCCTCGACATCTATGATGTTGGCGGCCGCGAGCAGGCCGGAGTCGCCCCTCGCCTGCACCTCTATGCCTGAACGGTATATCCTGTACCTGTCGGAAAGCCATATGGTCCCTGACACGGAGCTTACGATGACCGGCGAGCCGAAGAGCCTGCCAGAGTCCTTCTCGTCGGATCTAACCCTGACGTTGCCGCCCTCGAAGGAGAGCTCTGCTATGAGGCCGACCTCAACGGAAAGGGTCTCGCCAGTCGCGGCATCCCTGCCCTCCACCCTGACCGGCTTGTCCGAGCCAGCCAGGAAATTGCCGGCGTTAAGCCAGGACAGCCCCACCTTAATCACCCTGCGGACCTCTTCTTTTGCCGCCCCTCCCGTGGATTGTGCATCCCCTTCCGTGCCCTGCGTACCGCCTGTATTTGTCGCCGTAGCATCAGGGGCATCTGGGACTTCTGGGACCGTCTCCGACAGAACCCAGGCGTCCTTCCAGTTGAGACCCCTTAGGATATCCCTTGCCGCCTCGGCCTCAGCCTTGCTCGGATAGGGGCCCAGGCAGGACCGGTAGTACCTGCTGCCGTTCACAGTAGCCTCAAGTACCATGCCCTCCATCCCGGTGCTTCCGGACATCGCTGCAAGCTCGGAAAGGGCCTTCCCGGGGTCCGCCTGGGAGAAGCCTACCGCCCAGTACCTCACGGTCCCCATAGCCGTCAGCGAGATTGCGAGGATGATGGCGGCAGCCAGCGCCAGCCTTGGAAGGCCCGCACCTCTATTGCTTTTCGCCTTGCCCGAGAGTGAAGCCAATGAGCCGCCCTCCAGTCAGAGAAGACTTCCCGTCAAGCCTATTATGACGCATAAGGCCTCCCGATATAAAGCGAAGGCAGGGGCGAATGTGCGCCCCTGCCCGGGTTTCCCGATCTGCTGCTACAGAAGCGGCATTATGCGCTCCCTGATGATCTCCTCGACCACATCCGAATCTCCCTTGTATCCCTTGACCTCTCCGCCCACTTTGACGCACGGCGACTCATGGCAGTTCTCGAAGCAGAAGGTCCCATGGAGGTTCACCCTGTCCTCAAGGCCCAGCTCCGTAACCCTCTCCATCAGGGAGTGAAGTACGTTGTAGCTGCCCTTGAGATAGCATGAGGTCCCAAGGCACACCGCCACGTCCACGACAGGGCCCTCCTTCGCGCGGCTCACCATCACGTTTATGTCCCCGCCGCTTATGCGCTTGCGGTGGCCGTACGCCGTATGCAGCGCCTCGTGCGCCTCGTGGGAGTTGGCCTCCCCCAAGTGCCTCTGGTAAAGGTCGGTTATGTAGGGGTTCTCGTGCGACCTTCTCAGCATCTGGCCCTTATCCGCCTCATACAGACCCTTGGCCCTCCTCTGCCTGAAGTCGGGCTCCTTGGCTATAGGCTGGCCGCCTCCACCGATGCATCCTCCGGGGCATGCCATTACCTCCACTAGGTGGTACTGCCTCTCCCCCGCATTCATCCTGCCAAGAAGGTCCTCTGCTGCGGAAAGGGAGTTGGCTATAGCAAGGTTCAGCTCTATGCCGTCGAGGTTCACCGAGGCTTCCTTGATGCCCTCAAGGCCCCTCACCTCGCTGTAGACGATCTTGGAATCGGTACCGAGCCCCAGAAGCTGCTGGGCGGACCTTAACACCGCCTCAGTCACCCCGCCTGTGTTGCCGAATATCATACCTGCGCCGGAGCCTAAGCCAAGCGGTATGTCGAACGACTCAACCTCAAGCTCGTCCCAGCTGAAGCCCGCCTCCTTGATCATGCGGGCAAGCTCCCTCGTGGTGAGCACGAAGTCCACGTCCTTGACCCCGTTTTCAGAGAACTCGGGCCTTTCGGATTCGAACTTCTTCGCGACGCAGGGCATAATCGATACGACCCTTACGCTGGAAGGGTCCCATCCCATGTCCTTCGCAAGGTAGCGCTTAATCACCGAGCCGAACATCTGCTGCGGCGACTTGCACGATGAGACGTTGGGTATGAGCTCGGGATGGTACTGCTCGACGTATTTGACCCACCCGGGGCAGCATGAGGTGAACTGAGGGAGCACCCCGCCGTTCTTAAGCCTGGATATGAACTCGTTTCCTTCCTCGATGATTGTAAGGTCCGCAGTGAAGCTCGTATCGAACACGAGGTCGAAGCCGAGCCTTCTGAGCGCCGCCACGATCTTCCCGGTCACGATGGCTCCCGGAGGAAGGCCGAACTCCTCTCCCAGGGCGACCCTTACGGCAGGGGCTATCTGGGCCACCACTTTGGTGCCCCTGTCATCGAGCGCCTTCCAGACCTCAGCCGTGCAGCTCTTCACCATCAGGGCGCCAGTAGGGCACACCACCGTGCACTGTCCGCACTGGACGCAGTCTACATCCGAGAGGGCCTTGCCGAACGCGGGGCCGACCATGCTCTTCGAGCCGCGGTATGCGAAGTCCAGTATGCCGACTCCCTGGACCTCGGCGCACATCCTGACGCAGTCTCCGCAGAGTATGCACTTGTTGGGGTCGCGCACTATCCCGGGCGTACTAGAATCTATGGGGTACTTCTTGTCGCCGTGGCCGAACCTGAGCGTCGAGACGCTGAACCTCTCCGACAGCTCCTGGAGCTTGCACTGGCTGGACTTGCCGCAAGTGGTGCACTCCCTGTCGTGGTTTGCCAGCAGAAGCTCGAGTATCGTCTTTCTTATCTTCCTGAGCCTTTCGGTGTTGGTGCGCACCACCATGCCGTCAGAAGGCGGCACTGAGCACGATGCGACCACCCCCATCCTGTCGACCTCGACTACGCACATGCGGCAGGCGCCGTAGGTCGAAAGCTCCGAATGGTAGCAGAAGGTGGGAAGGTCGATTCCTGCCTTGCGGACCACCTTAAGAAGGCTGTCCTCCCCCTCAAGGGGCACCTTTACGTTGTCAATGCTTACATATCCGTTAACGGGCATCTCTTACTCCCTCCTACCTTAGAACTATCGCCTTGAAGGTGCAGCTTTCGGCGCAGGCGCCGCATTTGATGCACTTGTCGCGGTCTATGAAATGGGCCTTCCTCACCTCGCCCGCAATGGCGTCGACCGGGCAGTACCTCTTGCACTTGCCGCAGCCCTTGCAGAGCTCCTCGACTACCTCGTAGTACTTGAAGGACTTGCAGACCCCGGCAGGGCATACCCTGTCGTTTATGTGCGAGTAGTACTCGTCCTTGAAGTAGGTGAAGGTGGTGATTATGGGATTCGGCGCGGTCTTGCCGAGGTTGCAGAGCGAGCTGTCCTTCACTACCATGGCGATGTCCTCGAGCGTGTCAAGGTCCTTCAGCGTGGCCTTGTCGTTTGTGACCTTGGTCAGAAGCTCCAGCATGCGCTTGGTACCCTCGCGGCATGGCACGCACTTTCCGCAGGATTCGTTCTGGGTGAAGCTCATGAAGAAGCGGGCCATCTCCACCATGCAGGTGCCCTCGTCCACTACGACCATGCCACCGGAGCCTACCATGGCGCCGACCTTCTGCAGCGAGTCGTAGTCGAGCGAGAGGTCAAGGTGCTCCTCGGTGAGGCAGCCGCCCGACGGGCCTCCTATCTGGACCGCCTTGAACTTCCTGCCTCCTCTGATGCCGCCGCCGATCTCAAAGACGATCTCCCTGAGCGTGGTGCCCATGGGTATTTCTATAAGGCCGGTGTTGTTGACCATGCCTGTGAGCGCGAACGTCTTCGTGCCCGTGCTCGTCGGCAATCCCATCGACTTGAACCAGGCAGCGCCCCTGTTTATGATGTCGGGCACGTTAGCAAGTGTCTCGACATTGTTTATCGTGGTGGGCTTGCCGAACAGGCCTGATACCGCGGGAAACGGCGGCTTGGGCCTCGGCATCCCCCTCTTGCCCTCTATGGATGCCATAAGCGCGGTCTCCTCACCGCAAACGAACGCGCCGGCTCCTTCCTTGATCTTCAGGTGGAAGCTGAAGCCTGAACCCAGTATGTTGTCCCCGAGAAGCCCCATATCCTCAGCCTGGGCTATGGCCTTTCTAAGCCTCTGTATGGCAATCGGGTACTCAGCCCTGACGTATATGTAGCCGTGCTGGGCCCCGAAGGAGTAGCCGGCGATGGCCATGCCCTCGATCACCCTGTGTGGGTCTCCCTCCATCACCGCCCTGTCCATGAAAGCGCCCGGGTCACCCTCGTCGCCGTTGCAGATCATGTACTTCACGTCATTGTTCTGAGCCGCAGCGAACGCCCACTTCTTTCCGGTCAGGAAGCCGGCGCCGCCCCTTCCCCTGAGGCCCGAATCTATCATCGTGTCTATGACCTGCTTCGGAGCCATCTGGGTGAGGGCCTTCGCCATGGCGGCATACCCGCCGTTTGCAATGTATTCCCTGATATCTTCGGCATTGACCTTGCCGCATCCTGAGAGCGCGACCTTGATCTGCCTCTTATAGAATGGTATATCGCACTCGTGGACTATTGGGGCGCCCGTCGCCGGGTCTATGTAGAGGAGCCTCTCGACGACCTCGCCTCCCAGAAGCGTCCTTTCGATTATCTCGGAGGCATCTTCCGGTTTGACGTGGCAGTAGCAGATCCCCTCAGGCTCTATCCTCACCAGCGGGCCGATGTCGCAGAAGCCCTGGCAGCCGGTCTTGACCGCGTTTATCGGCTCCTTTGCGCAGTCTGCCTCATCGTCGAACTCGGCGAAGGCGCCCCTTTCCTGAAGGCCCTTCTTAAGTGCCTCGTATACCTCGTTTCCGCCGGAGAGCATGCAGCCGGGGCCCACGCATACGAAAGCCCTCCTGGTATAGACGGCGAGCTTTTCGCGGTATATGCCCCTTAGGCCCTCAAGCTGGGATGCGTTCTCTATCCTGTTCATGCGAGCCCCTCCTCTCCGAGCAGCGTATCGACGATGATGCCCGCAGCTTCGGGTGTCATCTGCCCATATACCTTGTCGTTCACCATGAGCACGGGTGCAAGGCCGCAGGCGCCCAGGCAGGCGACAGTCTCGACCGTGAACCTCAGATCCTGGGTCGTGAACCTGCCGTCCTTGAGCCCCACCTTGTCCCTTATAGCATCGTACACGGGCCTCGAGCCCCTTACGTGGCAGGCCGTGCCGTCGCAAACCCTCACAATGTACTTGCCCTTCGGCTCAAGCGAGAACTGCGCGTAGAAGGTGGCCACGCCGAACACCGTCGCGGACGGTATCCCCAGCGCGGTCGCGATGTAGGTGAGAATCTCCTCGGGCAGGTACCTGTACTCGGTCTGCACTGCCTGGAGTATCGGGATGAGCGAGCTCTGGCTCTTCCCGTTCTTCTCGATGATTCCGTTGATCTTCTCGAACTTCCT
>CAZHKX010000053.1:0-11257 GCA_964532805.1 uncultured Clostridia bacterium | reverse complement strand
GGCATAACATCAGGCTTATCAGAAGCGCGGTGACCGACGCAAGGAAGCTAGGCGGTCCGGTGATGATCCACCTGGTCACGAAGAAGGGGAAGGGCTATGACCCTGCCGAGCAGGATCCGTGCGCGTATCACGGCACCGGCCCGTTCGATCCCAGCGTCGGTGCGGCCAATAACGGGGCCAAACCCGGCTTCACGAAGGTGTTCTCGGACAAACTGCTGGAGATCGCTGCCTCCGACCGCAGGGTATGCGCGATAACCGCGGCGATGCCAGACGGCACCGGCCTCGACTGCTTTAAGGAGAGGTTCCCGGACAGGTACTTCGACGTCGGGATTGCGGAGGGGCATGCGCTCACTTTCGCGGCGGGGCTCGCCTCGGAGGGCATGATCCCGGTGCTTGCCGTCTACTCCACCTTCCTTCAGAGGGCGTACGACCAGATGATACACGACGTCGCGCTGCAGGGCCTGCATGTCGTCATGTGCGTCGACAGGGCGGGCGTAGTCGGCGAGGACGGGGCCACCCATCAAGGGGTCTATGACATGGCCATGGGCACTGCCGCCCCAGGCGTCACGGTGCTTGCCCCCTCCGACGCCTCAGAGCTAAGGGCCATGATGGATTGGGCGGTGAAAGAAGCCTCAGGCCCAGTTATCATAAGATATGCCAAGCAGGCGGCAGCCGAGGGCGGACCGGCCGCATTCGAGCCGGGCAGGGCAAGGATGCTAAGGCGGGGCAGCGGGCTTGCGCTCATTGCCGCAGGTCCGATAGCCCATGAGGCGGTGAAGGCGGCGGAGATCCTCTCAAAGGATGGGCTTGACCCGGCAGTAGTCGACATCCGGTCCCTTAAACCCGTCGATGAAGCCATGATAAGAGAGCTCCTTAAGGCCTGCGCGACCGTGCTGACCATCGAGGAGGGCGTGGCAAGAGGCGGCCTGTTCGCCGCGGTGAGCCTTCTAAGAGACGAGGCGGGGATGGCTACGATAATACCATTCGGCCTACCGGAGGAGCCCATCCTCCACGGCAACAGGAAGGATGCGCTTGCCAGGCTGGGATTCGATGTCGAGGGCATAGCGGATGCCGCAAGAAGGGCTATGGGAAAGGCCGGTGCCGGGAATGGGCGGTAAGGCAAGGCTGGATACACTCGTGTTCGAAAGAGGCCTGTCCGAAAGCAGGGAGGCCGCAAGAAGGCTCATCCAGGCCGGCCTTGTACAAGTAGGTGGCGAGATGCGGGATAAGCCCGGGGAGCAGGTTGGCCTGGATGCCGCGATCACTGTGACAGGCGCTGCGATACCTTATGTCTCGCGCGGAGGCCTTAAGCTCGAGAAGGCGATCAAGGAGTTCAGCATCGACTTGAAAGGGGCCAAGGCCATGGACATCGGGGCCTCCACCGGGGGCTTCACGGACTGCATGCTCCAGCACGGTGCCGAGAAAGTATATGCTGTGGATGTCGGCTATGGCCAGCTCGCATGGAAGCTTCGCGAGGATCCCAGGGTCGTAGTCATGGAAAGGACCAATGCAAGGTCCCTGGATCCGCAGTCCTTCGAGCAAGGGATCAGCTTCGCCTCGGTCGACGTGGCATTCATCTCCTTTCTTAAGGTGCTGCCTGCAGTGCTTGCCTGCGGGGCGGGCGACATGCGGGCGGTAGTCCTGGTTAAGCCGCAATTCGAGGCAGGAAGGGAGCTCGTCGGCAAGAAGGGCGTGGTAAGAGACCCCGAGACGCACCGCAAGGTGCTGCTAGCCTCCGCCGAGGGGGCGATGGGGCTGGGCCTTACTGTGTCGGCGATAAGCTATTCCCCTATCAAAGGTCCCGAAGGCAACATCGAGTACCTGATGTATCTGGGAAAGCCCGGGGCAAATCTTGCGGCACTTGAGGACATCGGCGGCCAGATAGCCAGGGTAGTCACGGAATCCCATACTCTTCAGTGAAAGAGGCGAGGAGAATGGACAAGGCAGCGATAATCGCCCATCCGTCCAAGCAGAACTCGGCGGACCTTTCGGAGAGGGTGTTGCGGGTTCTTAGGCAGGAGGGCATGGAAGTCTACGCGGAGGAGGAGCTGGCGGCGGGAATCGGGGCAATCCCGTTCGATTGGGAGCCTGAGACCGCCAGCAAGTTCAAGTTCTGCGTAGTCCTGGGCGGAGACGGGACGCTTCTCGGCGCCGCAAGGAAGACCATGCCGTACTCGCTGCCGCTTCTGGGGATAAACCTGGGGCACGTCGGCTTCCTTGCAGAAATCCACGAGGGCGACATTGACGAGGCACTCAGGATGGCGGCAAGGGGTCAGTACTCCATTGATGAAAGGGCGATGCTAGTAGCAGAGCTGATAAGAGGCGGCAAGGTTATTGACGAGATCGCCGGCCTAAACGACGTGGTGATAAGCAAGGGCAGCCTGTCCAGGCTCATCACCCTCGGCCTCTACATCGGCGACGAATCTCTCGGGCACTTCCCCGGAGACGGGATAATCATCGCGACTCCCACGGGCTCGACGGCATACTCCCTTTCCGCCGGGGGCCCGCTGGTATCGCCGGACCTTGACGTGCTTGTCGCGACCTTCATCTGCCCGCACGTGCTATTCTCCAGGTCCATCGTGGTCAAGGGCGACGGAAGGCTCAGAGTCGTGGTCGAAAACTGCAACGATGACGCGATGCTGGCAGTAGACGGCCAGGTTTTCAGGCGCCTTGAGGCAGGAGACGAGCTGCGCGCAAAAAAATCTGTATATACAACATTGTTTATACGGTTGAGAGAAAGGAATTTTTACGGTATCCTTAAAGAGAGGCTCAAAGAAGGCAGGCTTTAGCGGAGCCGGATTAGGGGTGTTCTGATGAAGCACAGACGTCACCAGAAGATACTCGAGCTCATAAAGACCCACACTGTGGAGACTCAGGAGCAGCTGGCGAAGCTGCTGGAGGCCGACGGAATCGAGGTGACCCAGGCTACCGTGTCGCGTGACCTGAAGGAACTCGAGCTGGTGAAGGGCCCGGCAAGCAACGGCAGGTATAAATATACTGCGCCTGAGGAGAGGAACCTTGAGAACCTGAATAAGCGCATCGAGAGGGTCATGAAGGACGATGTGGTGAGCATACTGGACAGCGAGAACATCGCCGTCATTAAGACCGTCACCGGCGCCGCCCACGCGGTGGCCGCCGTGCTAGATGAGCTCGGGTGGAAGGAAGTAGTCGGCACCTTGGCCGGCGATGACACCATACTGATGATCGTCAAGCCTAAGGACATTATCGGCGACGTGGTAAGAAGGCTGGACCAGCTGAGGAAGTAGCGCGAGGATAACGCACCAGGAGGTGCGCATGCTTAGATACATCAAGGTCAAGGATTTCGCACTCATCGACGAGATAGAGCTATCCTTCTCAGAAGGGCTCAACGTCCTTACAGGCGAGACGGGGGCGGGCAAATCGCTCATCGTAGACTGCCTGGCACTCATATCGGGCGGAAGGGCAGATGCTCAGTTCGTCAAAAAAGGCCGGGAAGCCGCCGCAATAGAGGCGGCTTTCGATATACATTCCGATCAAGAGGCAGTAAGGGCGCTCTCCGGCCTCGGCATAGCCCCCGAGGAGGAGGGTATCGTCATACTTTCCAGGGAGATAACGAAGGCCGGTAAGTCTCGTGCAAGGATTGACGGCAGGCTAGTAAGCGCAGGCGAGCTCGCAGCCGCCGCAGGATGCCTCATAGACATCTTCGGCCAGCATGACGGGCTTAACATGCTTAAGCCATCGGTTCAGCTGGCTGCCGTCGACTCATTCCTGAGCGAAGAGGGCCGGATGCTCCTTGCCGAGTCGGAGGCCAGGTTCACAGAATGGACCGAATCCCGCGATAGGCTTCAGGGCCTATCCGAGAAGGCGGCGGACAGGCAATCAAGGCTGGATTACCTCGAGTTCCAGGTGAAGGAGCTGGCTGAAGCAGCAGTGGGGCCGGGCGAGGAGGCGAACCTGGCCTCGGAATCCAAGGTGCTCGCCAACACGGGGAAGCTGCTGGAGCTGCTAAACGGTGCATATGCCGCCCTGTACGATACCGGAACGGACCAGATGTCCGCGGTGGACCTCGCCAAATCTGCGCTGGACAGCGTCTCTGCGGCCGGCAAGCTCGGAATCGGGACCGCGGCGGTTGAGGAGGGCATCTCTGCGGCGCTCATCGGCCTTTCGGACGCATCAGAGGCGGTGAGAAGGCTTGCTGATGGCCTCGACATGGACCCGGAGAGGGCATCGGCAGTCGAGCAGAGGCTCGCCGAGATAGGAAGGATCAAGCGGAAGTACAGGCTTGAGGCCGACGAGATCCAGCCCTACCTGGAAAGATGCAGGCTGGATGCTGCGGAGCTCAGGGAGCTTGAGATAAGGACCGATGCCGCAAGGCTCGAGTGCGACCTGAGAAGGGCCGCCATGCTTGAAGACATGCTAAGGCTGAGCGCGCTGAGGACGGACGCCGCAGGCAGGATGTCACTGGCGGTGGAGGCGCGCCTTGCAGAGCTCATGATGCCGAAGGCCAGGTTCGTGGCGGCAATCGAGCCCAGGGGCTCCCAAGGGGCCGAGGAGTACCAGGAGGGAAGGTATGCAGGGGCGACCGGCCTGGACGCCGTTGAGTTCCTGTTCTCGGCAAATGTAGGCGAGGAGCCGAGGCCGCTTCAGAAGGTCGCGTCCGGCGGCGAGCTATCGAGGTTCATGCTGGCGTTTAAGGTTGCCGTCAGGGCATACTCCAAGCTATCGGGAACCCAGGTGTTCGACGAGGTGGACCAGGGCGTCGGCGGCGCTGCGGCGATAAGCGTGGCGGCAAAGCTTAAGGAGGCGTCGCGCGGCTCCCAGGTGCTGTCAGTGACGCACCTGGCCCAGATAGCGGCGGCAGCGGACATGCATATTAGGATAACCAAGGGGGACGACGGCATATCCTCATATGTGACGGCAGAGACGATGGTAGGGGATGAAAGGCTTGCCGAGCTGGCAAGGATGCTCTCGGGCAGCACCAGCCCGGAGGCGATCGGACATGCAAGGACGCTTCTGGGAAGCTGGTCCCCGGAAAAAAACACAGAGAAAACGGACCCGGATAAGACTAACGGCGGTCCTTCCACGTTTACTTTATTTGAGGGGGGCAACTAGCCTATTCTATGGAGGTATTGTGATGGTTGAGCTGATTCGCATGGGCGGCTGGGTAATGTACCCGATAATCCTAAGCTCCGTATTCTCGCTAGCAGTGATCATCATCAAGGTTTTTCAGCTGGGCATACTGCCGACGGATTCCGAGAAGGTGCTGAAGACGCTAAGGACCTCCTTCTCCAAGGGAGGAAGCTTGGAAGCCCTCACTATGCTAAGAGGCCACAGGGGGCCGGTGGCAGCACTTGCCAGGACGGCGGTGCAGGCGCATGACTCGGAGCCTGCCACGCTCAGGGAGATAATGGAACGAGGCGCGCAGCACGAGGTCTACAACATGGAGAAGAACATGCTCGTGCTTGAGACCACCGCGACCATAGCCCCCCTTCTCGGGCTCCTGGGGACCGTCACGGGCATGATAAGAAGCTTCAACGTGCTGAACTCCCTGGGGGGCATAACAGCTCCGTCCCAGCTGGCCGGCGGAATTGCGGAGGCTCTCATTACCACTGCCGCAGGCTTGATCGTCGCGGCTCCCACGGTGCTCGGGCACAGCTTCCTGACCGCACAGATAGACAGGCACGTATCCGACATGGTCAACTCGGAGCATGAGATAGCGGAGATCATACATGAGGGCGGGAGGGAATCCTGATGCAGCTTTCGAGGAGAAAGAGGAAGCCCAGGGTGGACCTCATACCCCTCGTGGATATGATGTGCTACCTGATATTCTTCTTCATGATCTTCACGTCCTTCAGGACGAATACCACCGGCATGCCCCTTGAGCTGCCCAGGGCGGCCACTCCGCAGGAGTTGGCCTCCGAGATCGTAATCGTGTCGGCAGACTCCCAGGGAGGCTTGTTCATCGGGGAGGAGAAGGTGGATATCGGCGCCATCCCCGGCAAGGTGAAGGAGGCGCTCCTGAAGGACCCGGAGGAGCTCTTCGCCATAAAGGCGGACAAGTCCGTCAGATATGAGAACCTGATCGCGATAGTCGATGCGATACGCCTTGGAGGCGGTGTGCACTTGGCGCTTGCCGTCGAGAGGGGCTCATCCCCTTCACCAGGAGGACCCGTGCAATGACGAACGGGGGCAGGTCCGGCAACATACTGGCCATACTCGCATCGGTGGGGCTTCACGCCCTTCTGCTTCTCATACCCTGGCAGCCTGCTGCGAGCATAGACCTTCTGCCCCTTGAGGGCACAGGCATAGTAGAGCTTGCGGTGCTGCAGCCAGTAAGGGGTGAGACGGACGCGCAGGTGCAGCAGAGCCCTGAGCCTGTGCCGGAGCCTGAACCGGCCCAGCCTCAGGCCAAGCCGGAACCGGAAGCCGAACCCGTCAAGCAGGTAGCGGTGGCCAAGCCCAAACCGGCAGAGCAGAAACCCACTCCCAACGTGACGATCAAACCTGTGGCCGATGCGCCCAAAGCCGAGCCGGAAGAGGATGTCATAACGGCGCAGGGCGGAACGGCCATAGTCCCGGCTTCTGAGAGCCAGGGGGCAGAGGGACCGGCAGAACCGGTATCCTCAGAGGGCGCCGAGACCGAACAGAAGGCTCCTGAGCCTGCAAGGCCAGCATATCCTGGCGAGGATCCCACAGGAGAGGCGATGGTTGCGTCCAAGAGGGCGGTTGCCTATCCCAAGGAATCCATGAACTCGTCCTCCGAGGGCGTGGTCACTGTGGAAGTCACCGTAAACGCCGAAGGCACGATAAGGTCTGTAAGGATCGTCTCCGGTTCGGAGGACGAGTGGATGAGAAAGAACGCCGAGCAGACAATACTCAGATACTGGAGCTTCAGGAGCGCCGATTGGGCCTATAAAGTGATGATAGAGGTGAGCTTCAGGATGAAGCCGCTGGCTGAGACCAGCCTGAAGTTCATAGGAGCCTCATTCTTGGACTAGGAGGAACCTAGGATGCAAAGACCCAGGATCGCGGCCCTGGCCGCAGCGCTGGCATTCATCATGGCGCTTTCGGCGCCTTCGGCTTGGGCAGCCGGCACTGTGTCCATCTCCAATGAATATATAAGGATAACCGTAAACGCCGAGGACAGCGAGACCGGAAGGTTCGGGGTGGAGACCACTGGCGGGGACCCTGAGAACCCGGACGATTCCGAGCTTGCCCTGATCTACGGCAAGCCCGTCCCCTGGACCAGCTACACCACGATAAGAATCAACGGCGAGGACTGGGTGTTCGGCGGTGCTGCATCAAAGAGGGCCGGCGCGTCGGGCAAGTACGGTGACGCCGTGGCGAAGCCCGCGGTAAAGGGAAGCTCCATTGTGACCACCTACATGTTGGGCCAGATCAGGGCCACCCAGGACCTCTCCTTTGCGAAGAACCAGATGACGGGCTATTACGACACAGCCCGCATAGCATACACGCTAAGAAACGAGGGCAGTGCGCCGGCCAAGGTCGGCTTGAGGCTCATGCTGGATACGATGCTCGGGCGAAACGACGGCGCGCCGCTTAGGGCGGGTGAGGCGGCTATAGAATCAGACGCCGGATTCGCCGGCTCGCAGATACCGGACTTCTGGCAGGCGTTCGATTCACTTACCGACCCTTCTATAACCTCCCAGGCGAGCTTGAGGGGAAGGGATCTTACCCCGCCTTCCAGGGCGGTGTTCAGCAACTGGGGCGCTTTCGCCGACAACCTCTGGGACATAAGGCTGGTGCCCGGAAGGGACTTCACAAGGGAGGGCGAGTTCGACCTGGATTCGGCGGCGGCCATGTACTGGGATGAGCTTACCATCCAGCCGGGTTCGCAGGTGACGCTCGTTACCTACTACGGCTTAGGCGGGATAACTGTCGCGCCCGGCGAGCTTTCGATGGGACTTGCCGTGCCCGCGGAGCTTGAGACCTCTGCGGAGGGCCAGCAGTCAGCGTTCACGGCGATCGCCTACATTCAAAACACCGGCAAGGGTCCGGCGCTCGACGTCAAGGTGTCAATAGATCTTCCCAAGGGGCTTGAGCTCGTCTCAGCGTCAGACGCCACAAGAATCGTAGGAGACATGAAGCAGGGCCAGCTGGTTCAGCTGTCATGGCAGGTGAGGACGGACGGGAAGAGCTTCGGCAGCGTGCCGGTGACGGTCAAGGCTGTATCTACCAACGCCCAGGGGAATCTCATCACCAGGCAGATATCAGTGCTTTCGCCCCCAAGGCTGTCAGTCAGGCTGATACAGCCGGACATGGTGCCCCAGCAGGGCGGTAGCCTCAAGGATTCCTATAAGGTCGCAATGATAATCCAAAACATCGGGGATTCGACGGCATATTGGGCCGAAGCTGCATTGGAGCTGACAGGAGCAAGGCTTCTGCCCGGAGATACGTCGCTGAAGCCCCTCGGGCACTTCGCGCCCGACGAGAGCTACGAGGTATCCTGGCATATGCTGCCGCTGTCAGGTTCGCAGGCCATTCAGATGAAGGGCCGCGCACAGGCTCAGAACGCAAAGCAGGTCAGCGTGCAGTCGGCGGCCACAGCGCCTGTCGCGGAAAGGCTCATAGAGCTTAAGATTGGGTCCTACGCCGACGGCTACATTGAGGCGAGGGTAGAGGCCCAGCGCCTGGCCGGCGTGGCAAGAGTGGAGTTCGACCTGGTCTGGGAGGGAGACGCCCTGGAGCTGCTCGGAAGAAGGCCACTATCCGCAGGCCCTCTAATGCTGCTTCCGGACGGGACTACACCGGGCCTTTACGCAGGCACTGTGCAGGGGAAGGCGATAAGGTCCGTAAGGTGCTCCTTCCTGCCGGGAGGGGAGCCGACGGGCATACTCGTGAACGTAGACTTCAGCATAAAAGGACCCGGGAAAATGACTATATCCATGCAGAACGTGAAGGCATACGATGCCGCAGGCAGACAGCTGGGAGTGCTCAGCGACGGGCTTAAGGCGGTAATCAAATAGCTTACCGGAGGTGCCATATGTTTCTTAGGAAGAGCCGCATGACAATCGTATTGAGCTTGATGCTTGCTTTCTTTGTGGGCTTTGGCGGGCTGGCGGCGCCCGTGCTCACCGATGTAAGCAAGGACCACTGGGCATACCAGGCCGTCCTCGGGCTTGTGGACAAGGGTTACCTCAGCGTGTACAACGACGGTTCGTTCAAAGGGGACGAGCCGGTCAGCAGATACCTCCTGGCCTTCGTAGTGGCCAAGATGCTCACCGACCTGGAGAAGGGGACGGTCACTGCTACGGACGAGGACATGTCAGTGCTAAGGCAGGTCGCAAATGAGCTCAGAGGCGAGCTGGTGCAGCTTATCGCCGCACTTGACACGAGGGTGAAGGCAGTAGAGGCGACATCCTCCGATTCGTCGAAAGCGATGACGGCGGAGCGCCAGGAGCGCAAGGCCGAGGCCGCGTTAATGCTAAACGACCTTGAGAGCCAGGCCAAGCAGGTGCTGAGCCTCGGTACCTCCTTAAGCAAGGTGGAGACCAAGGTCACTGAGCTCGAAAGGGCGATGCTGGCCGAAGCCGCCGCTGAGAAGAAGCTTATAGACGCCCTGAAGGCGGAAAATGACGCAGAGAGGCTGGTCGTGGACGCCAGCAAGACCGCAATAAGCGCAAACAAGGCGGAGATAGACGCGCTGAAGGCTCAGCTTGATGCCAACAGGAAGGCGAGCGAGGTGGCGATCTCTGACCTGAAAAAGGCGCAGGCAGAGGCGCAGGCGACCGCGACCGGCCTTGATGCCGAGCTTGAGGCGCTGAGGAAGGCACTGTCAGACGACATCGCAAAGTCGGTCGCCGATCTGAGCAAGGCGTTGAGCGATGAAGCCCAGGCAAGAAAGAAGCTTGAGCAGGACGGCGTGGAGAACCTGGCTGCAGCCCTGGCTTCGATGAAGTCCGCAGCGGATGCCGAAGCTGCCGCCGAAAAGGCGTTAATCGAGCAGGTCAGGAAGGATGGCATAGACGGAAGGGCGGCAATAACAGCATCAGTGGAGCAATTGAGAAAGGCGCAGGAGGCCACGGACTTAAGGGTCGATGCCGTTAACAAGGAGCTCACAGTAATCAAGGGGGCCTTGGGGCAGGACATAGACAAGGCAGTAGAGGAGCTGTCCGGATACCTTGACAGGGAGAGCCAGGGCCGCAAGGAGCTGGAGGCGAAGCTTGCAGCACTGGAGGCGGCAGGCAAGCAGGATCTCGATTCAGCTATGGAGCAGCTCAGGCAATGGGCGGAAGAGCAGCATGCATCCATGGCCGCCGAGTTCGACGGGAAGCTGGGAGAGGTAAGCTCGACATCGGCAAAGCAGGTCGAGGCGCTCTCCGCTGAAGTATTCGCAAAGATAGACGAGGCAGGAAGGAAGGCTGATTCCGACCTTCAAGCCGCTATGGAGGCCCTTAAGGCCTACTCGAACGAGGAGACCAGGGTGAGGATACTGGCGGATGAACAGATATACGTGAAGCTGGCTGAGCTCGATGCAGCCCTTGGGGCGGACCTGGAGAAGTCGGTGGCAGGCGTGATGGCAGCGCTCGATGCTCAGAAGGCGGCGAGCTCACAGGCCCAGGCAGCGGCAGACGCGAAGCTCCTTTCGGAGATAGCGAAGCTTAAGTCGCTTATGGGCCAGGAGGACGATTCGACTAGGTCAATGGTACTAAGAAACGTGATAGACCTCCAGAACAGCGATTCTGAGCTTGAGAAGTCCATTGCCGACCTGAGGGTGCTCATGGATGAGGCCAGGCTCAACATAACCCAGCTTAAGGACAGGGTAGGAGCCGTCGAGGGAAGGCTTTCCAAGCTTGAGGGCAGCGTCGACATACTCAAGGCTAACCTCGAGAGCGCAGCAACCCTGCTCAACTCCGTAAACAGCGAGCTTAGCAGGCAGAAAGTCCTCCAGGGCACGCTTGAGACCAAGCTTGCGGACCTCGCTGCAAGCACAGATGCCAAATTCAAGAAGCTGGAGAAGGACAGCACCGTGCTCATGGAGGCACAGGACATAGCGGCCCAGGAGAGGGAGACGAAGCTGAACCAGAAGATCACTTCCCTCGAGCAGTCGATGGCAAAGCAGGCTGAGGACTTTAACGCAAGCCTGAAGAAGGCGCAGGGGCTAGGGATAACCGGGCTGGTGATCGGCGCACTCGGGCTTGTGGTTGGCATCATCGCGATATTCCTGCCGACGCCGTAGTCCGGCAGCAGGAAGAATAAAAGGGGACTGTCCCAAAACAAGCACCCAAGGGACTGCACCCAAATAAATCAGAAAGAG
>CAZHKX010000052.1:0-11705 GCA_964532805.1 uncultured Clostridia bacterium | reverse complement strand
CGGTCTTCGCCGACTTTGAGATCCCTGCCATAGAGTGCGCAGTATCGGGCGGAAACGAGAAGGACGTCCATTACATCAACCTGCAGTACGGCAGGGACTTCGAGGCGTTCCCGCTGGCTGACTTGAGAAACGCCGTGGAGGGCGACGGCTGCCCCGAATGCGGGAAGCCCCTTTCGGGAAGGAAGGGCATAGAAGTAGGCCACCTCTTCAAGCTTGGAACCAAGTACAGCGTGCCTCTGGACTGCAGCTACCTGGACGACAAGGGGGAGGCCCACCCGATGGTGATGGGCTGCTACGGCATAGGCATCACAAGGTGCGTGGCTGCGGTCATCGAGCAGCACAGCGACGACAAAGGGATAATATGGCCGATGTCGGTCGCACCCGCCCACTGCGTCATCGTCATCGTTAATACGACTGACGAAAGGCAGAGGCAGGCAGGCGAGCAGCTTTACAAGGAAATGAGGGCAAGAGGCATCGAGGTCATCCTTGACGACAGGGACGAAAGGCCCGGCGTCAAGTTCAACGATGCCGACCTCATAGGCATACCGATTAGGATAACGGTCGGCCCGAAGGCCCTCGATAAGGGATGCTTCGAGCTGAAGGAGAGATCATCGCAGGACGTCCGCCTGGTAGAGACGGGATCGTGCGCCGAAGAGGTGCAGAGGCTCATCTCGGCGGGGCTTGATTCCCTGAACCCTGACAAGAGGTGATCGATTGAAGGTTTCTTGCATAATCCCGGCCTACAACGAGGGCCCGAGGATCGCGGCGGTGACTTCCGTGCTTTCCAAGTGCGACTTCGTGGACGAGGTCCTGGTGGTAAACGATGGCTCGGCTGACAACACCGCCGAGGCTGCAAGGGCGACCGGGATCGAAGTCCTGAGCCTCCCTGTGAACATGGGGAAGGGCGCCGCGGTCTCCAGGGGCATTTCCGCCACTTCAGGCGAGGTGATACTGCTTCTGGACGCAGACCTGGTGGGCCTTACCAGAAAGCACGTGCAGGACCTGCTTGCCCCGGTCGTAAGGGGCGATGCCGATATGTCCATCGGCATATTCCGCGGCGGCAGGGTGTTCACAGACCTGGCGCAGCTTACGACGAGCTTCCTTTCCGGACAGAGGGCCCTTAAGCGCTCATTGATCGAGCCTTCGGAGCTTGAGGACACGAAATACGGGCTTGAAACGGCGCTTACCCAGATAGCGAGCGAGAAGTCGCTCGTCGTGAAGAAGGTGTACCTTGACGACCTGACGCAGGTGGTCAAGGAGGAGAAGATGGGGCTGGCGAAGGGAAGCCGCCAGAGGTTCAGGATGTACTGGCACGTCATCAAGCAGGTGTTCAAGAGGCTTCTCAGGATAAAGTAGCTTTGGAGTGATTTCGCCTTGCAATACTGCCTATACCCGGCATCGGGAAAGACCGGCGTCAGTTCTCTAATCGAATGCTTGAAGGGCGCGCCAGCCGCAGAAGGGCTGGCGCTTTGCCGCGTAGGGCGCCTTGAGGTCGATGCCAGAGACGGCTCATGGTCAGTTTACTGCGAGGGGCCCGCAGGCGCCATGGATGAGTGCGTCAGCGAGCTCTCAGCGGCACTCGCCGCCCACCTTGAGGGCACAGCGTTCAAGCTGTTCTACAGTCCCGACGAGAAGGACTCCTGGATCAAGGATTCGTGGGCGGAAATCTGTGAGGAAGCCTCAGCATCCTGCGGCCTCAGCATCGGGCTGCTGCTGTCATGCGAGCCGGAGTGGGAGGAGAGCGAGGGGCACCTTTGCATCCTCGTCGCAAGCGAGGCACACGCCGAATCCCTGAGGAAGAGGGGCGCGGACCGTGCAATAGTCGAGAGCCTGAGAAGAAGGACAGGACAGGCGCCCGAGATCAGCTTTACGGCCTCCTTAGAAAGGCAGCGCGACTACAAGGCCTCCATAAAAGACGATTCCGAGCCGGCTCCCCCTGTGCAGGAGAAGCCACATGCAGCCAAGTCGAAGTCCATAATAGGGCGGCCCATCTCCTCCAAGCCGATGCCGATATCGAAGGCGACTAGGCCATCCGAAGTCGTGATCATGGGCACCGTGGTCAAGACGGAAGTGTACGCTCCAAGAAGGGGAGGTGCGGTGCTGAACTTCGTAATCACCGACGGCGAGGGCTCGATCTACTGCCGCTACTCGGCTGATGACGAGGCATCGCTGCCGGAGCTGTCAGGCGAGTACATAGTTGCTGGCGAGCTTGTCATAGACGAGCCGAGGCAGGGCGGCGAAGATGGCGAGCCCATAGTGATCGTAAGCGACATACAGGAGGCACCGGAGGCGGCACAGGCGAACCTCCGACCCTGCAACAGGGTGGAGCTGCATTGCCACACCAAGATGAGCGCGCTCGATTCCGTATGCGAGCCTGAAGACCTGCTCGACATGGCCAAAGCTTACGGATTCACCTCGATTGCTGTGACGGACCACGGGGTGGTCCATTCCTTCCCGGGCTTCTGGTCGGCGGCAGTGAAGCGGGGAATAAAGCCGATTTTCGGCATGGAAGGATACCTATCCGATGAGGGTTCCGGCGAGACGCACCATTTCACCGTCATCGCGATGAACAGGGAAGGCCTGACAAACCTCTACCGCATGGTATCAGCATCGCACCTCGAGCACTTCAGGAGGCATCCGATAATCCCGAGGGAGCTTGCCGTAAGGCACAGGGAGGGCCTCCTTTACGGCACCGCATGCGCCTCAGGCGAGCTTTTTTCGGCCGTGCTCAGGGGGGAAGACGACGAAGCCCTTCTGAAAGTGGCCTCCTTCTATGACTTCGTGGAGCTGATGCCCGCGGAGAACAGCAGCTTCCTGGTACACGACGGCAAGCTTCCAGGCCTGGACTCCATCAGGGCGCTGAATAAGAAGCTGGCGGAGGTGGCCAAGTCGGCAGGCAGGCCCTTCGTGGCCACAGGCGACGTCCATTTCGTACGCCCTCAGGATTCGGTGCTCAGAAAGGTCCTTCTGGCAGGCCAGGATTACCGCGATGTGGATGACCAACCGTCACTGCACCTAAGAAGCACCGAGGAGATGCTGGAGGAATTCGCATACCTGGGCGCTGAGGACTGCCTTGAAGCCGTCGTAATAGCGCCCAACATGATAGCAGGGCGCATCGAATCCATGAAGCCGGTCCCGGACGGGCTTCATACGCCGGTGCTTGAGGGCGCAGCCGAGGGTGTAAAGAAGATTGCTACCGAGGAAGCAGAGAGGCTGTACGGGACGCCTCTTCCGGCCGAGGTGGAGATGAGGCTGCAAAAGGAGCTCAGCTCCATAATCGGAAACGGCTTCTCCAGCATATACACAGTCGCGATGAGGCTCGTCAAGAAGTCTCTTGAGGACGGCTACCTGGTAGGCTCAAGAGGCTCAGTAGGCTCGTCGCTTGTCGCGACCCTCATGGGGATAACAGAGGTCAACCCGCTTCCTCCCCATTACAGGTGCCCCTCTTGCAGGCACTCCGACTTCGGGCCGTTTGCCGCGAAGCACGGCTTCGACCTGCCGAATAAGGCATGCCCGGTTTGTGGTGGTAAGCTTTCTCCCCAGGGCCATGACATACCTTTCGAGGTCTTCCTCGGCTTCGAGGGGGACAAGGTGCCCGACATAGACCTGAACTTCTCAGGTGAATACCAGCCGAGGATACACAAGTTCTCAGAGGAGATGTTCGGCTCCGAGAACGTCTTCAGGGCCGGCACCATCGCCACAATAGCAGAGAAGACGGCATACGGTTTCGTGCGTGCATACGAGAAGCACATCGGCAAGTCCATGACAAGGGCAGAGGCTGCAAGGCTTGCCGTCGGCACAAGCGGCGTGCGCAGGACGACAGGCCAGCACCCGGGCGGGATAATCGTCCTTCCCGAGGGGCACGACATCCATGAGTTCACCCCGGTGCAGCATCCGGCAAACGCAAAGGAGAAGGGGATAATAACCACCCACTTCGAGTATACTGCCCTGCATGACAACCTGCTTAAGCTGGACCTGCTGGGACATGACGACCCCACCGTCATAAGGATGCTCGAGGACGTGACCGGGACTTCCTTCAGGGAGATACCCTTCGACGACCCTGAGACCATGTCCATTTTCTCGGGGGTGGAGGCGCTTAAGCTTGACGCGAAGCGTTACGCGCAGGAAGTGGGGACCATAGGCATCCCTGAGTTCGGCACCAGGTTCGTGCGCGGGATGCTGGCGGAGACCAGGCCCAGGACCTTCGACGAGCTTGTAAGGATATCCGGGCTATCCCACGGCACGAATGTGTGGCTCAATAACGCGCAGGAGGTCATTCGGTCCGGCGACGGGGCCCTTGCCGACGTTATATCGGTGAGAGATGACATCATGAACCTGCTCATCTCAAAGGGCATGCCCCCGAAGCTGTCATTCCAGATCATGGAGAAGGTCAGAAAGGGCAGGGGGCTGACCCTGGAAGACGAGAAGGCCATGCGCAAAGCCGGGATACTTTCCTGGTACATAGATTCCTGCAACAAGATCAAGTACATGTTCCCGAAGGCTCATGCGTGCGCCTACGTGATGATGGCCTTCAGGATCGCCTACGCCAAGGTCCACAGGCCGGAGGCGTTCTACAGCGCATACCTCTCGATAAGGGCCACCGACTTCGACCCCTCCTTCGCCGTGATGGGCATAAGGGACATGGAGAAGCTCATGCGCTCCATCGATTCCAACAAGGATGCTACCCAGAAGGAGAAGGATACCGTCCCTGTGCTGGAGCTTCTGAGAGAGGCAGTCCTAAGGGGCTTCAAGGTGAAGGGTGTCGACCTCATGCAGTCGCATCCGGACAGGTTCGTAGCCGACGGGAAGGACATAAGGGCGCCCCTTCTTTCAGTGCCTCGGCTGGGGCTCAAGCCGGCGTTGGCGATATCGTCGGCAAGGGCTGAGGGCCCGTTCGAATCGGTGGAGGAGCTGAGGGTGAGGGCCGGCCTAAGCAAGGCTCACACCGATGCGCTTAGGGATACCGGCGCCCTGCAGGGCATGAGGGAGAGCATGCACATGGAGCTGTTCTGATTGATATTGCGAAGTTCTCTCATTTGTAGTAAGATTTCTATGGCAAGTCAAGGTTTGGTTGTTTTCAGGAGTGGGTTTTCCCACTCTTTCGTGTTTAGTATGATGCTGAAGCGTTAGACGGAGGTCGTAAGAGATGGACTCCAGGGGGATAGAACTGCAGGTAGCGGCCATCGCAGGGCCGATAGCCGAGGGAATGGGCCTTGTGCTTCTGGACACCGAGATGTCCTATGAGGCCTCGGAGTGGTATCTGAGGCTCTACATAGAGAAGGATGGGGGCGTAGGCATAGAGGATTGCGCCAGGCTGTCCCAGGCGGTGGATGAGAGGCTAGAGGCAGCAGACCCGATACCGGCCGCCTACATACTCGAGGTGACGTCCTCAGGAGAGAAACCGCTCAGGTTCCCGGAGGAGTACACGAAGTTCGCAGGAAGAAACGTGCTCCTGTCCACATACAAGCAGATAAACGGCGAGAAGAGGTTCGAAGGTACCCTGAAGGGGCTTTTCGAAGGAAGCGTGGTCATCGCAAGGGAAAGCGGCGACATATCCATACCTCTTGAAATGGTAAGCAAGGCCAGGCTGGCCTTTAAGTATTAGGGGGTCGTAGCGGAAATGAACCAGCAGATAGAAGGCAGGGAGATCATCGAGGCCATTAAGGAGATAGAGCGTTCAAGGGGCATATCCAAGGATATCCTCATTCCGGCCCTTGAAGCTGCGCTGAGCGCCGCGTACAGGAAGCACTACGGCGGCATGCACGCAAACGTCAGGGTGACCATAAACCCTGAGGACGGCGGGCTTAGCGTCGCCGCCATCAAGGAGGTAGTCGAGGAGGTCCAGGACCCCAGGGCGGAGCTGACTGCTGATCAGGCCGTGGAGTTCGGCCAGTTCGCGGTGGGAGACCTCGTCGAGATCCCCATGCCGAAGAACGACTTCGGCACCGGAAGGATTGCCGCCCAGACGGCCAAGCAGGTCATCGTGCAGAAGATCAGGGAGGCCGAGCGCGGGATGATATACACCGAGTTCGCCGACCGCGAGGGCGAGATAATTACCGGCATAGTGCAGAGGGTCGACCCCAGGAATGTAGTGGTCGAGATAAACCACGTGGAAGCCTTCCTTCCCGCCCACGAGCAGATTCCAGGCGAGCGCTACATGGTGGGCTCGAGGATAAAGTGCTACGTGTTCGAGGTTAAGAAGCTTCAGCGCGGATCCACCACGATACAGCTTTCGCGCACGCACCCGAACCTCCTCAGAAAGCTCCTGGAGCTTGAAGTCCCTGAGATAAAAAGCGGCCTTGTCGAGATAAAGGCGATAGCACGCGAGGCAGGCTCAAGGTCGAAGGTCGCCGTCTACTCCCACGATCCCAATGTGGACCCTGTAGGAGCTTGCGTGGGGACCAAGGGCTCGAGGATACAGAGCATAGTAAACGAGCTGTCCAATGAGAAGATCGACATCATACCCTGGTCTGACAACAGCGCCGAGTTCGTGTCGAATGCGCTGAGCCCGGCGAAGCCGATCAAAGTCATCCCGGACCCAGCCGTCAAGCTGGCAACCGTTATAGTCCCGTCCAACCAGCTCTCGCTGGCTATAGGCAGGGAGGGCCAGAACGCGAGGCTCGCTGCCAAGGTCACGGGCTGGAAGGTCGACATAAAGAGCGAAGCTCAGGTCGAGGAGAACGGCGGCTATGGCTACTCCGTCCCCTCGGACGTGGACTTCTAGGAGGCTCCTGCGATGAAGGAAAGGAAAGTCCCGATGAGGACCTGCCTCGGATGCGGTAACGTATTCCCGAAGAAGGCGCTCGTAAGGATCGTAAGAACTCCGGAGGGCCAGCTTCTGCTGGATGCCACGGGAAAGCTCGCCGGCAGGGGCGCGTACATCTGCAGGTCCGTCGAGTGCCTGGACAAGGCAGTCAAGGCGAAGAGGATCGGCAGGGCGCTGGAAGCCGAGGTGGCCCCGGAGCTCATCGGGACTCTTAAGGCCAGCCTGGAGGTACAAGTTGAACCTAGATGAAAACCTCGGTTTCATAGGCTTAGCAAGAAAGGCAGGCTGCCTGGAGGTAGGCTCCGACGCAGCCGAGTTCGCCCTTCTGAAGGGAAAGGCGAAGCTTATCATACTGTCAGGCGACGCCGGAAGGAGCACGATAGGCAAGTTCGCCTCGATCTGCGAGGCGAAGTCAGTTCCCCTGGTCAGGGCATCGACCAAGGAGAAGCTGGGCAAGATACTCGGAAGGAGCCAGGTGGCGGTAGCAGCCGTGACCGAGGTCCATTTCGCGAAGAAGATGCTCGATTGATTCCCGCATTTCTCTTGGAGGTGTAGATATTTGGGCAAAGTCAGAGTTTTCGAACTGTCAAAACAGGTGAACATACCGAGCAAGGACCTCGTCGACCTTCTCAACAGCCTCGGGGTGCCGACTGCCAACCACATGAGCGCAATCGATGAGAACGCGGCAAAGTACGTGCTGCGCAAGTACGGACCTGACGCTGAGAAGGAAAAATCCGCACCTCAAAAGCAGAAAGGGAAGGCCCAGGCCAAGGCCCCTTCATCACAGCAAGCCCAGGAGCAGCGGCTGGCCGCGGCAAGGCAGCAGCAGGCCCAGCAGCCGCAGCAGGCCGCCCAACCCAGATACCCGCAGGCCCCAAGGTCTGCCGTAAGGCCCATTCCCGGAGGCACCCCAAGAGCTGCGGCGCTTCAGCAGGCGGCAGCAAGGCTGCAGCAGGCCCAGGAGGAGCAGAGGGCACTGGAGGCGCGCCTCGCCAGGGAGAGGGCCGAAGCTGAGAAACTTCAGAGGCAGCAGGCGGCGCTGGAAGAAGCTGCCCAGAGGAAGGCTGAGGCCGAAAGGCTCGCAGCCGAAGCAAATGCCTCCAAGGCAGAGGCGGAAGCCGCCAAGGCAGAGCATACAGTAAAACACAAGAAGCACGCCGAAGCCGTTGAGGCAGTGAAGGCTGAAGCAGATCCCGTAGTAACGGAGAAGCCTGCACAGGACTTAGCTACAGCGGCTGCATCAGAGCTTAAGATAGAGACGAAGGCGGAACATGACGCGTCGGAGGAACCTTCAAGGAAGGCAGCACAGCCGGAAGCCGTACCGGAACCGGTCCATGCTTCAAGCGTCGAGGTTAAGCAACCCCTTGCCGAGGAGGCTTCCAAGCCGGCGGCACAGGAGGCCGCAGCGCCTCAGCAGGTTGCCCAGCCTCAGGCACCGGTGAAGCCCGCGGTACAGGAGAGGCCTGCCAGGCCCGTCGCAGGTCAGGGCACAGGTACAGCCACCTACAGGCAGCCGATGGGCCAGGGCACAGGCACCGCCACCTACAGGCAGCCGATGGGGCAGGGCACAGGCACCGCTACCTACAGGCAGCCGGCAGGTCAGGGCACAGGTACAGCCACCTACAGGCAGCCGATGGGCCAGGGCACAGGCACCGCCACCTACAGGCAGCCGATGGGGCAGGGCACAGGCACCGCCACTTACAGGCAGCCGATGGGCCAGGGCACAGGCACCGCCACTTACAGGCAGCCGTCGGGCCAGGGCAACTTCGCACCGAGGCCGCAGGGAGCAGGAGGCTACGCCCCAAGGCCGCAGGGCCAGGGCGGATTCGGCCCCAGAAAGCCGCAAGGTGCCGCGATAACAGTGCCGCCGCCGGTGAGCGAGGCTCCGATTAGCAAGGGCAAGGGCAAATCCTGGGGCACGACCGGCAAGGAAAGAAGGTTCACCTCAGAGGACGACAGCCTCCGCGGCCCGCTCAAGGGCAAGACTGCGACTGCCAAGAAGGGCAGGAAGGGCATGTCGCCCGATCCCATACTGGATAAGAGGCTTAGGAACATTGACGTGGAGCTGCTGGACGAGGACGGAAACGTAGTCCGCAAGTCCGGCCGCAAGAGAGAGAGGCCCGCCAAGAACAGGAAGATAATCATAGAGCCCACGATGACCGTCAGGGAGCTAGCGCTCAAGATGGAGGTCACCCCGAACGACCTTATCAAGGAGCTCATCAAGCTCGGCGTGATGGCATCGCTGAACCAGTCCATAGACAGCGACACCGCTCAGGTGGTGGCCGCCGAATTCGGCGTGGACACGGAGCTGAAGTCCGAGGCGGAGGAGAGGGAGACCACCCTCACAAGGCAGGCTGACGACCCGAGCAAGCTCAAGATGAGGCCGCCGGTCGTGACCATCATGGGCCACGTGGACCACGGCAAGACCTCGCTTCTTGACGCCATAAGGAAGACGAACGTCGCCTTGGGCGAGGCCGGAGGCATCACCCAGAGGATAGGCGCCTACCAGGTAGAGCTGAACGGCCGCAAGATAACGTTCATAGACACCCCGGGGCATGCCGCCTTCACATCGATGAGGGCGAAGGGTGCCCAGGTCACCGACATAGTGGTCCTGGTAGTCGCGGCCGACGACGGCGTGATGCCCCAGACCATCGAGGCCTATAACCATGCCAAGTCGGCAGGGGTGCCCATAATAGTCGCGGTCAACAAGATAGACAAGCCAAACGCTCAGCCCGACAGGGTCCTTCAGGAGCTGTCTGAGCTGGGCCTGGTTGCAGAGAAATGGGGAGGAGACACCGTGACCGTCGACGTCTCCGCCATACAGAAGATCGGAATAAGCGAGCTTATGGAGATGATCCTGCTGGTCGCCGACATGAGGGAGCTCAAGGCGAACTTCGAGGGCAAGGCCCAGGGCATCATACTCGACTCCTACATAGACACGGGGCTTGGCACCGTCGCCCACCTCATAGTGAAGAACGGCACCCTGAAGACGGGGGACTACTTCCTGGCAGGCGAGGTCTTCGGCAAGGTCAGGGTGATGCTTGACTACAGCAACAAGAAGATAACAGAGGCGCCTCCATCGGCCTTCGTGAAGATCACCGGGCTTCCCACGCTTCCCCCCGAGGGAGGGCACTTCGAAGTCGTAACCGACGAGAAGGAAGCAAAGCAGGTGGCACAGCGCAGGGCCGAGATGAGAAAGGCCAAGGAGACGGTCGAAACCAGGACCCCGATCACCCTGGAGGACTTCTTCGCCCAGAAGAAGGCGGGGCAGACCAAGGACCTGAACGTGATCCTGAAGGCCGACACCCAGGGCGCTGTGGATGCGCTCAAGGTGGCCCTTGAGAAGCTGAGCACCCAGGAAGTCAGGGTTGTCACGGTACACAGCGCGGTCGGTGCGGTGTCGGAAAACGACGTAATGCTGGCCTCCACTTCTGACTCCATCATAATCGCCTATAATGTGAGGCCCGACAACGCAGCCGCCAAGACGGCCGACGAGCAGAAGGTCGACATCAAGAGCTACAGGGTCATCTACGATGCTATTAACGACATCACCCTGGCCATGGAAGGCATGCTGGAGCCGGAGTTCAAGGAGATAAGCCTCGGCAAGGCTGAGGTCCGCGCGGTATTCAGCGTCCCCAAGGCGGGCAACATAGCCGGTTCCTACGTCACCTCGGGCAAGATCACCAGGAATGCCACCGCGAGGATAGTCAGGGACGGCAAGATAATCCACGAGGGCAAGATCACATCCCTCAGGCGCTTCAAGGACGACGCAAAGGAAGTCGCCGAGGGTTTCGAGTGCGGCATCGGCTTCGAGAGCTTCAATGACATCAAAGAGGGTGACGTCATAGAGGCCTTCGGCAAGGAACTGGTTAAGAGGGTGCTGCAGACAGAGGCGCAATGAGCTCCGCTGCGATAACAATGACCGTCCTTTTGTCCCTGGCCGATTCTTCGAGCCTTAAGGACAAGAGGTCGGTCATACGCAGCATATTGGACAGATTCGGAAGGGCAAGAAACGTCGCGGTCTCAGAGACAGGCATGAGGGACTCCTGGGCTCAGGCTGAGCTGACTGTCTCCGTGGTGGGCGACTCGCCCTCATATGTGGAGCAGGAGGCAGAGAGGCTTCTTCTCATGATGGAGGAGGCAGCCGAGCTTGTGGTGTTCGTAGTCCGGACAGAAAGATATTAGGCAGAGGTGTACAGGCGATGACATTCAGGATAAACAAGATGCAGGATGCGATGCGCGACGAGCTGTCGCTCATCATAACAAGGGAGCTTGGAGACCCTAGGCTGCAGTTTGCGACCGTCACGGCAGTCGAGCTCGCTCAGGACATGGCCTTCGCGAAGGTCTTCATCAGCTCCTTCAAGAAGGACGATTCCGCGGCCGACGCAGCCGTGGAGGCGCTCGAAGCCGCAAAGGGCAGGATCAGGGGAGAGGTGGGAAGGCGCCTTAGGATGAGGCATGCGCCCGAGCTCTCCTTCAGGCCGGACTACTCGATGGAGCGCGCGGCCAAGGTGATGGAGATACTAAACGAGATCAAGGCTGAAGGCGAGGGCACCAAATGACAGTACCCGTATCCGTGCTTGAGGCGGTGAGCAAGGCCGAGAGCCTGCTCGTCACCTCCCACATAGTCCCGGACGGGGATGCGATAGGCTCCATACTCGGCATGGGCCTATCCCTCATGTCCGCAGGCAAGAAGGTATACATGATAGTAGACGGCGGAGTGCCGGCGAACCTGTCATTCCTGCATGGCGCCTCATTCATACTGCAGGATCCCGCCGAAGTCCCCGAGGGGCTAGACCTTGCCATGATACTGGACGTGGGCTCATATGACAGGATCGGGGTGGCGGAAGCACCGGCAAGGTCCGCCAAGGCCCAGGTCAATATAGACCACCACGCGACCAACTCGGGCTTCACAGACCTGTTATGGATAGATACAACC
>CAZHKX010000051.1:0-11776 GCA_964532805.1 uncultured Clostridia bacterium | reverse complement strand
TACTTGACCTCTCCCACCTTCTCGAGAGGAAGACGAAGGAGCTCTCGGTAGGCCAGAGGCAGAGGGCAGCCGTCGGCAGGGCCATCGTCAGAAACCCCAAGGTGTTCCTCTTCGACGAGCCACTGTCGAACCTCGACGCAAAGCTCAGGGCCCAGATGAGGACCGAGATCTCGAAGCTTCACATGCAGATGGGCACCACCTTCATATATGTCACCCACGACCAGGTGGAGGCCATGACCATGGGCACCAGGATCGTCGTCATGAAAGACGGCGTGATCCAGCAGGTGGACAGCCCCAACAACCTGTACGACAAGCCCAACAACCTCTTCGTGGCGGGCTTCATCGGCTCCCCTCAGATGAACTTCCTTAAGGTTGGCCTCGTCGAGGAGGACGGCATGCTGTATGCCAGGTATGGCAAGAACTCGATACTCCTGCCGCATGATAAGGCGAAGGCCGCCCAGGCATATGCCGGCAAGGAAGTGATACTGGGCATCAGGCCTGAGTTCGTGTTCGACGACCCCGACAAGATAGCCCAGCACAAGAGCAGCACGATAGGAGCAGATGTAGACGTGGTCGAGCCTTTGGGCTCCGACACCTACCTATACCTCATCTCCGACGGGCAGAAGATCACAGCAAGGGTGGAGCCCAAGTCCCCTGCAAAGGTGGGCGCGTCGATGAAGTTCGCGATAGACGCCTCGAGGGTGAACCTTTTCGACAAGGACACCGAGCAAGTAATAGTCAATTGACGGGCCTGGCCATCTAAATATCAGGGGGCAGCCTTACGGGGCTGTCCCCTTTCGCCTGGAAACAGGCCTGACCGGAGGTAGCGATTTGGATTCAGTTAGCTTCATATACGACAGCAGGGACATCAGGCACAAGGACCCCTTCGGGGCGGTCCGCGTGAACACCCCGGTCAGGTTCTCAGTCACCGTCTTAGGGCATGCCGACGGCCTTGACGGCCACTTCGAGGTGTCGGGCCCCGAAGTAAGGCAATCCGTCAGCATGCAGGTATCGCACGCCCCTGACGGGATAGCGGAGCTCAAGGCAGAGTTCACTCCCCTCAAAGCCGGTCTATACTGGTATTGGTTCACCGTGAGGGCCAACGGCAGAGACCTCTCCCTCGGGGTGGCAGAGGCCGATTCCGGCCAGGCCCGGGCTGTCCAGCACCATCCGAAGCCCTTCCAGCTGACTGTGTACGAAAAGCAGGAAGTCCCCGCATGGGCCGGTCAGGGGGCATTCTACCACGCCTTCGTCGACAGGTTCAGCAAGTCTGGGGACAGCGTGCCCGCCCTTCCGAAGGGTGCCCTGCTTCACACCGACTGGAACGACAAGCCATTCTACATCAAAGGATGCAAGGACGGCGCGATAACCCGGTGGACCTTCTTCGGCGGGAACCTGGACGGCGCGCGAGAGAAGCTTCCCTACCTTTGGGAGATGGGTGTAAACGCGCTCTACCTCTCCCCCGTATTCGAGTCTCCTAGCAACCACAAGTACGACACTGCGGACTACAGCAGGGTGGACCCATCGTTCGGAGGCGAGGAGGCCCTTGTGAGGCTATGCCGGGAGGCCTCTGACTGGGGCATAAGGGTAGTGCTGGACGGTGTTTTCAGCCATACCGGAAGCGACAGCGTCTACTTCAACAAGAAGGGGCGCTACCCTGGCCTTGGCGCATACCAGTCGAAATCATCCCCCTACTACTCCTGGTACAGGTTCAGGAACCACCCTGAGGACTATGAGAGCTGGTGGGGTTTCGAGAACCTTCCCAACGTAAACGAGCTCGACGATACCTTCATGAGCTTCATGGTGGAGTCTGAGGGCAGCATCGTCAGGAAATGGATGCGCGCCGGAATCAGCGGCTGGAGGCTCGACGTTGCAGACGAGCTTCCGGACGAGTTCATCAGGCGGCTGAGAAGGGTGATCCGAGAGGAGAACCCGGAATCCATCCTCATAGGCGAGGTATGGGACGATGCATCCAACAAGGTGAGCTACTCAGTGCGACGGGAGTACCTCCTGGGCCATGAGCTGGATTCTGCCACAGGTTACCCCTTCAGGGGTGCAGTGCTTGCCTTCGCATCGGGCAAGTCAAAGGCGGCGGACTTCAAGAGGGCCTTCGAGACCCAGCTGGAGAACTACCCGCCTGAGCAGATGAGGTGCAACCTGAACATCCTGGGATCCCACGACGTGGCCAGGGCGCTTACCATACTGGGCGGGGCGCCTGAGGAGGGGAGCCTTCAGGCCGAAGCCAGGGAGGCCTACGAGCTTCCGCCTGGAGCGGTCGATACCGGTAGGGCGAGGCTCATGATAGCAGGCCTGCTTCAGTACCTTCTTCCCGGCACGCCAATGCTCTACTACGGAGACGAGGCTGGCATGCAGGGTTATTCCGACCCCTTCAACCGCGGGCCTTACCCTTGGGGCCGCGAGGACAAGAGGCTGCAGTCATGGTTTAAGTCCCTTGGCGAGGCTCGAGGGGCGCACAAAGCGATCAAGGATGGCGACTTCAGGGTGCTTGCAGCCGACGGCCAGGCCTTCGCCTTCCTGCGGCGCTGCGGCGAGGACGTTGTGCTGGCGGCGGTGAACACCGGCACCTCGCATGCAAGAGTCGACCTTGACATTAGCCACATAAGCCCCGGCACGCTCATGTTCCAGGACCTGTTCTTCGGGCCTTATGCGGTAAGCTCGAACGAGGGGCGCCTCTTATTGGACCTCCCCCCGCTCTCCTCAACAGCGCTCACGGCTACAGTCCCGTCAGGGCCGCTTCTTCCGAGGCTTGGCATCGAAAGAAGCGCGGGGGTGCTCCTTCATATCTCCTCACTTCCCTCCGGGTTCGGCATAGGGGATTTCGGGCCTGAAGCTTACGGCTTCGCTAGGATGCTCGCTGCTGGCGGCCAGAGGCTCTGGCAGGTCCTTCCGATGAACCCCCCTTCCCTGGGCAACTCGCCTTACATGTGCTTTTCGGCCATGGCGGGCAATGAGCTTTTCATAAGCCCCGAGCTTCTTGCAGAGGAAGGACTTCTCGACCGGTCCGAGCTTTGCGCCGGCGCTTCCTTCGATGAGGGGTCCGTCGACTTCGAGAAGGTGTCCGCTTTTAAGCAAATGCTGTTCAGGAAGGCCTTCGCTGAGTTCAGGAAGAGGCCGCAGGATCCGGCATACGCCGCCTTTAGGGAGAGAAACGGCGGCTGGCTTACGGATTACGCCCTGTTCATGGTGCTCAAAGGAGTCCATGGCGGGAAGCCTTGGTATGAATGGCCCCAGGAGCTGAGAAGAAGGGCCTCCTCCGCCCTGAAGGGCCTTCTGGCAGAGCATGAGGAAGAAGTATCCTATCACGAGTTCCTGCAGTATATATACGACAGGCAATGGAAGAGGCTCAAGGATTACGCCAACTCCCTGGGCATCCTGATGGTGGGAGACATGGCTATCTACATATCGGGCGACAGCAGCGATGTCTGGGCGGCCCAGGAAATGTTCTGCCTCAAGCCGGACGGCTCCGCGCTGCTCGTATCAGGTGTGCCACCGGACGATTTCAGCGCCACCGGCCAGCTTTGGGGCCATCCGGTCTATAACTGGAGGAGGCATTCCGAAGACGGTTTCGCGTGGTGGAAGCAGAGGATGGACAAGTCCTTCGCCGACTTCGACTACACCAGGATAGACCATTTCAGGGGATTTGCCGGCTTCTATGCGATACCCGCGGGCAACAGCACGGCTGAGCACGGAAGATGGCTCGAGGGGCCGGGGCGCGCCCTATTCGCCGCCATCGCCGAGGGAAGGGATAGCCTTCCAATAATAGTGGAGGACCTAGGCGTCATCACGCCGGACGTGGTTGCCCTAAGAGATGCCCTCGGCTTTCCCGGCATGAAGGTGCTCCAGTTCATGGATTCGGTCCCATCCGCCTGCGAATCTGCGGATGAGCACTGGATCGCCTACACAGGTACACATGACAACGAGACGCTCCTGCAGCGCTACAGGACAGTCAAAGGCCTTTCTCAAGAGGCAAGGGTGCCCGACTCAGAGGAGGCGCTGTTTCTTGAGGGTATGCTCACGACGCTCTACTCCTCGCCCTACCGCTGGGCCATCGCCCCGCTTCAGGACCTGTTGGGCCTGGGCGCGGAGGCGAGGATGAACATACCGTCGGTGGCGGAGGGCAACTGGGCCTGGCGCGTGCGGAAAGGGCATCTTGGAGAGAAGCTGGCCGAGAGGATGCTGGCCTTCGCGAAGGCTTCGGGGAGGTGCTGCGGTGAATAAGGGGCCCGAATGCAGGATGCGCATGAGGCTTCCTACTGATTATGACCTATACCTTTTCCGCGAGGGCACCCATACGAAGGCCTTCGAGTTTCTGGGCTCGGACGTCTGCGAGGAGGCCGGGGTTCATGGCGCGCGCTTCGCGGTCTGGGCGCCCAATGCCTCGGCAGTGGGAGTGGCAGGCCAATTCAACGGCTGGTCCGGCTCCTCAGACATGCTCGGGCAGCTGCTTGATTCCAGGGGAAAGGCCACCGGGATCTGGGCGGGCTTCATACCTTCGGTTCCCGATGGATCGCCCTATAAGTACCACATCCACTGGAAGGGCGGCTCGCATCTGAAGGCCGACCCGGTCGGATTCTCCGCAGAGATGAGGCCGGCCACGGCATCCATCGCGCTTGATCGTGCCAGGCTCTTCTCTCCGGGGGTGAAAGCCCTGCCTAATGACGGCACCCCTTACTACGAAAGGCCCATGAACATTTACGAGGCGCACCTCGGGACATGGATGAGGCACTTCGACGGCTCATTCATGAGCTATGACGAGCTGGCGGAGAGGCTGCTGCCCTACCTTAAGGATATGGGATACACCCACCTTGAGGTCATGCCCATAAACGAACACCCCCTCGACCAGTCCTGGGGCTATCAGGCAACCGGGCTCTACTCCCCCACCAGCAGGCACGGAAGCCCCGACGGTCTTATGAGGTTCATCTCCCGGATGCATGAGGGGGGAATCGGGGTGATACTCGACTGGGTGCCGGCGCACTTCTGCAAGGATGCGCACGGCCTCATGAACTTCGACGGCACAGGCCTGTACGGGCACATGGAGCATCCTGACTGGGGCACCATGCAGTACGACATGGCGCGCGGCGAGGTCCGCTCCTTCCTAATCTCAAATGCGCTGTTCTGGCTCAGAGAGTACGGCTTCGACGGCTTAAGGATAGATGCCGTCGCAAGCATGCTCTACCTCGACTACTCCAGAAAGCCGGGCGAATGGAGGCCGAACAGGCACGGAGGCCGCGAGAACCTCGACAATGTGTCGTTTTTGAGGCAGCTTAACCTCTCAGTGAGCCAGGAGGCCCCCGGGAAGCTTGTCATAGCCGAGGAATCCACCTCATGGCCCAAGGTCAGCTGGGACGTAGAGGACGGCGGCTTAGGCTTCAGCTACAAATGGAACATGGGATGGATGAACGACTTCCTCCGCTACATGAAGGAGGATCCCATACACAGGAAGCATCACCACAACCTCATAACCTTCGCGATGTGGTATCACTACTCGGAGAAGTTCATACTCCCCCTCTCCCACGACGAGGTGGTCCACGGGAAGGGCTCGCTCATCGGCAAGATGCCTGGCGACTACTGGCAGAAGTTCGCGAACCTGCGCCTGGCAATGGCCTTCATGGCGAGCCACCCCGGAAAGAAGCTGCTGTTCATGGGGGGCGAGTTCGCCCAGTTTCTGGAATGGCGGGACTATGAGGAGCTGGACCGCAAGGTGCTTGCCTTCGAGCAGCACCGGATGCACCAAGGTTTCGTAAGGGAGCTGAACATGCTCTACAGCTCGGAGCCCGCCTTGTGGGAGCTCGACTCGTATGAGGAGGGCTTCCGCTGGATAGACGTGAACAACTCAATGCAGAGCGTCGCCTCCTTCGTAAGGTCATCCAGGTCCGGGGATCGTATAGTGTGCGTCCATAACTTCACCCCTCAGGCATATGAGCTCTACAGGGTGGGCGTACCCGAGGCTGGGGTTTATGCCCAGCTGATAAGCACGGATGAGGCGAGGTTCGGCGGCTCGGGCGTGACAAACGGCTCGCCGGTGGCCTCCGAGGATGTCCCCTACCACGGGATGGACAGCTCGATTCTCGTCAGGGTCCCCCCGCTGGGCTCGATTCTCATGAAGCTTACCGCGCCCAGCCCTCAAGACGGCTTGATGCAGGAAAACATATAGTAGCCGTAGAAGTCATTCATAGTAGGCAAAATCAGATAAGGACGGCAATATAATGGCGATTGTAACCACCGAGGATTTCAGGCAGGCGTTCATCGAGAGGCTTCAGTCTACTTTCGGCAAGAGCCTGGAATCTTCGACAAACCACGACAGATACATAGCGCTTTCATCGATGATCAGGGATATCGTCTTAAGAAACTGGGTCGAAAGCAGGCAGTCGAACAGCAGGAGGTCATCCAGGCAGGTATATTACTTCTCTATGGAGTTCTTGCCGGGGCGCTTCCTCATCTCGAACATGATCCACCTCGGGGTCAAGGATCTTGCGGAGCGGGCCCTGGATGAGCTCGGGCTCAGCCTTGATGCGATTGCCGAGGAGGAGCCTGACCCGGCGATAGGGACCGGGGGGCTGGGAAGGCTCGGGGCGTGCTTCCTGGACAGCATGGCATCCCTTGGCATACCAGGGCACGGCTGCTCGATTATGTACAGGTACGGCCTTTTCAAGCAGAGGATAGTGGACGGCTACCAGGTGGAGATCCCGGACAACTGGCTCGTCTCATCCAATGTCTGGGAGGTGAGAAAGCCGGAAAGAGCCGTCTATGTGAAATTCGGCGGCAGCGTAAGGGCCGATTTCGTATACGGCAGGATGGTGTTTCTGCACGAGGGGAGCGAGACTGTGCGCGCCGTCCCGCATGACGTGCCTATAGTCGGCTACAAGAACAAGGTGGTCAACACCCTCAGGCTCTGGGAATCGGAGGCCCCTACGAAGGACTTCGACTTCTCGCTGTTCAGCAGGGGTGAGTATGCGGCGGCGATGAAGAGCAAGCACGAGGCAGAGGCGATATCGGACATGCTCTACCCCGACGACTCCAGCCCCGAGGGAAAGAAGCTCAGGCTAAAGCAGCAATACTTCCTCGTTTCGGCTGGCCTTCAGAGCATACTGAGGCATCAAAAGGAGTTCTACGGGCCGCTCTCGGAGCTTCCCGAGAAGGCGGCGATACAGATAAACGATACCCATCCGGCGCTTTGCATACCGGAGCTGATGCGCATCCTAATGGACGAGGAGGGCATGGGCTGGGAGCAGGCATGGGACATCACCACAAGGACGGTAAACTACACTAACCACACAATAATGCCCGAAGCGCTGGAGCGCTGGTCCGAGCACCTTTTCCGCAACCTGCTGCCCAGGATCTACATGATAGTGGAGGAGATGCAAAGAAGGCTCAGGCAGAAGCTGGAGGAGCTGTATCCCGGCCAGCTGGAGAAACAGCAGCGCATGTTCATAATAAAAGACGGGCACGTCCACATGGCGAACATGGCCATCTTCGGAAGCACGAAGGTGAACGGAGTCGCCAAGGTGCACTCGGCGATATTAAGGGAACACCTTTTCCGCGACTTCGCCGAAGTCTATCCCGACAAGTTCACGAACATGACCAACGGCATATCCCCAAGGCGCTTCCTGGTCAAGGCAAACCCTGGGCTTACAGGGCTCATCACCTCTGCCATCGGGGACGGTTGGATGAAAGACCCCCTTATGCTAAGGGGTCTTGAGGCCTTCGCCGGGGACTCCTCCTTCCTGGAGAAGCTGGCAGGCGTCAAGAGGGCAAACAAGGCCAGTCTATCGGCCTACATAGCGTCAGCCACGGGCATTGCGGCCGACCCGGACAGCATCTTCCATGTGCACATCAAGCGCATACATGCATACAAGCGCCAGCTTATGAACGCGCTTTCGATACTTGACACATACAACATGATCAAGGACGGCCGCCTTACGGGCATGCATCCGAGGACCTACATCTTCTCAGGCAAGGCCGCCCCCACGTACTACCTTGCAAAGGACACTATCAAGCTCATATCCTCGATAGCCGACAAGGTTAACTCCGATCCCGACGTCAACGGGCTCATGAAGGTCATCTTCCTTGAGAACTACGGCGTCTCCCTCGCCGAAAGGGTGATTCCTGCCGCGGATGTGTCCCATCAGGTTTCCACCGCGAGCAAGGAGGCATCAGGCACCGGGAACATGAAGCTCATGATGAACGGGGCGGTGACATTAGGTACCATGGACGGCGCCAATATCGAGATATTCGAGGAGGTCGGGCCGGACAACATGTTCGTCTTCGGCTTAAACCCTGCCGAGGTGATTAGCCTGTACAGCTCGCACTCCTACAGGTCGTACGACCTCTACTGCTCCTATGAGCCGATCGGCCGGGTGATAGACCAGCTGTCCGACGGAACGCTTCCTGCGGGAAGGCACGAGTTCGACAGGATACGCACCCACCTTCTCGAGGAGAACGACGAGTTCCTGACCCTTAAGGACTTCCCCTCCTTCTCCGAGGCGCTGGCTCAAGTGGAGCCGGCCTACAGGGACAAGGCGCTATGGTCGAGGATGTCCCTTATGAACATCGCCCGCTCGGGAAGGTTCTCAAGCGACCTTACGATAGGAAACTACGCGAAGCAGATCTGGAAGATCGAGCCCAGTGAATAGGACAGGAGGGTTAACATGGCTCGTAAGGAATGGGTTGCCATGCTCCTGGCAGGCGGCCAGGGAAGCAGGCTCGGGGCCCTCACAAGAGACCTTGCAAAGCCCGCGGTCCCCTTCGGCGGCAAGTACAGGATAATCGACTTCAGCCTATCCAACTGCACCGCCTCGGGAATAGACACCGTTGGGGTGCTGACCCAGTACAAGCCCTTCATGCTGCATGAGCACGTAGGAATCGGCACGGCCTGGGACCTCGCCGTGGAAGGCGGAGGAGTCAGCATACTCCCCCCGTTCACGCGCGAAAGCGGAGGAAGCTGGTATGCAGGCACCGCAAACGCCATCTACCAGAACATCGACTTCGTAGACCACTACCGGCCCGACTACGTCCTGGTCATCTCCGGCGACCACATATATGAGATGGATTATTCGAAGATGCTCAAGGAGCACAAGGCGAACGGGGCCGACGCGACAATCGCAGTCATGGAGGTGCCCTGGGAGGAGGCCTCCCGCTTCGGCATCATGGACACGGATAATGAAGGCAGGATAACCGAGTTCCATGAGAAGCCCAAGCAGCCTAGAAGCAACCTTGCATCCATGGGCATATACATATTCAACTGGGGCCTTCTGAAGGACTTCCTGAGGGAGGACGAGAACCTCCCGGACTCGTCGCATGACTTCGGCAAGGACGTCATACCGGCGATACTAAAAGCCGGCAGGAAGATGCTCGCTTACCGCTTCCGTGGCTACTGGAAGGACGTCGGCACGATCGAATCCTACTTCTCCGCCCATATGGACCTTCTGGGCGAGAACCCCGTATTCGACATATGCAGCCAGGAGAAGAGGCTCCTGTCGCGCTCACCCGTGCTGCCCCCCCACTACCTGGCAACGACAGCCAACGTCAAGGACGCCATAGTCACAGACGGGTGCGTAGTCGAAGGCGACGTCTACAACAGCGTCCTGTTCGCAGGGGCGCGCGTGGGCAGGGGCGCGAAGATAAGAGACAGCATACTCCTGCCAGGCACGAGGATAGGGCGAAACGCCATGGTGGGCCGCTCCATAATAGGAGAGGGCGCCTCCATAGGCGATGACTGCATGGTAGGAGACTGCAGCGACTCCCCAGCCCCCGACGGGCCGATAGCCGTTGTGGCAAGCGGCGAGAACGTCTGCAATGGCGCATGCATAGTAGCCGGCTCTATCGTCAACTCAGCGGCCGATTCCAACGGGAAGGGCGGTGAGAAGCATGAATGACATCCTGGGAATAATCATGGACACGAAGCCGGACTCGTCACTCGGCGAGCTGACAAGGACCAGGAACCTCCCCTCCGTCCAGTTCGGCGGAAGGTACAGGCTGATAGACTTCCCCCTCTCCAACATGGTGCTGTCAGGAATCAGGCACGTCGGGGTTGTGATATACAACAAGTACAGCACTTTGCTGGAGCATCTGGGCTCCGGCATGGCCTGGGGGCTTGACAGAAAGACCGACGGGTTGAAGATCCTTCCCACAGCCAGCCCGTCGCTATACAACTCCGAGCTTAGATTCGACCTGAAGGACCTGCACCAGAACATGGACATGCTTAAGAAGGCGAGTCAGGAGTATGTCCTTCTGACCGGGGTTGGCATTCTGTACAGGTTGGACTACAGGAAGCTCCTGGAGGCGCATGTAGCCAGAGGGGCAGACATGACCGTCCTCTACAAGGAAGAGGACTGCGAGGAGGCCTTCGCCTCAAATCCCGAAAGGCAGCAATACCTGGAGTATATGAGCATCGGAAGGGACGGCAGGCTCCTGGGTACGGGCCTTAAGCCCAAATCGGGTCTGAACAGCCTGTCGATGGAGACGGTCATCCTCAGCAAGGACCTGCTCATCGACTGCATCAACCTCGGCATGGCATCAGGCGGGCAGAAGGACCTGTGCGACATCGTGACTGAGAACATCAGGTCGCTGAGGGTCTATACCTACAAGTTCGAAGGCTATGCCGCCAAGGTAAACACCCTTCAGAACTACTACGAGAGCAATATGGCTTTGAAGGAAGAGCACGTCAGGGAGGACCTGTTCTATACCAACGGGCCGGTGTTCACAAGGTCGATCGACCGCCCTCCGACCAAGTACTACGACTCGGCCGCAGTCAGGGACAGCATAATCTCCTCAGGATGCCACCTGCACGGAAAGGTGGAGGGAAGCGTCCTGTCAAGGAACACCTTCATCGGAGAAGGCTCTGTCGTAAGAAACTGCATACTCCTGAGAAGATGCAGGATAGAGGGCAATGTTCACATCGAGAACGCGATACTCGACAGCGAAGTGGTCATTAGCTCCGGCATCACGCTGAAAATCGACAGCGCCGGAGGAAGGCCCCTTGTCATAGGTAAAGAAAGCAGGCTATGAGAAACGGGGTGATCTGATGTCTCCAGCAAAGAAGGCAACCGGCGGCAATCAACTCAAGCTCCTGTTCGTAAGCCCGGAGGCGGTGCCCTTCAGCAAGACCGGCGGGCTTGCCGACGTAGTGGGCTCCCTCGCCCCCAAGCTGTCCGAGCTCGGAACCGAGGTGCGCGTAGTGCTTCCCCTCTACGGAAGCATCGGCTCGGTCTGGCGGGAGAGGATGACCACGGACTGCGAGTTCACGCTGAACCTAGGGTGGAGGAAGCAGTACTGCGGCGTGAAGACTCTGGAGCACGCGGGCATCAAGTGGCATTTCGTGGACAACGAATTCTACTACAGGCGGGAGAGCCTGTACGGCTACGGTGACGATGCCGAGCGGTTCGCCTTTCTCAGCAAGGCCGCCCTCGACATGCTCCCGCTTCTCGACTTCAAGCCGGATGTGATCCACTGCCATGACTGGCAGACAGCATCTGTGCCGATACTATTGAGCGCAGGCTACAAGGCCATGCCCCACCTAAAAAGTACCGCGACCGCGTTCTCCATCCACAGCATGGCTTACCAGGGAGTCTTCAACAAGAACGTCATAGACGACATCCTGGGCCTGCCGCTTGCCGAGTACTTCACCACCGACAGGCTCGAGTTCAACGGCGCGGCGAACCTGATGAAGGGCGCCATCGTCTTTTCAGATATGATAACTACGGTAAGCAGGGCTTATGCGGAGGAGATCAAGACTGCGTGGTACGGCGAGGGGCTG
>CAZHKX010000050.1:0-11833 GCA_964532805.1 uncultured Clostridia bacterium | reverse complement strand
ATCTTCGACCAGCTTTTCATCATCGGCAAGAACGACTTCAAGCCGGTGCCGCACCTGGCTGAAAGCTGGAGCAACCCTGATCCCCTGACTTGGGTTTTCAAGATCCGCAAGGGGACGATGTTCCATGATGACAACGCCGTATTCCCCAAGGGAAAAAGCCGCGAGGTCACCGCAGACGACGTGGTCTACTCCGTAAACAGGATGATAAAGAACTCCACTTCGTTCGTGCTTGGCCCGATAACAAGCGTCAAGGCCCTCGACCGCTACACGGTGGAGATAAAGACCGAAACCCCGCAGCCTTTCCTTGTGAACGATTCCAACAGGCTCGCAAGGATGTCCGTAGTGCCCAAGGAGGCCATAGACAAGCTGGGCGAGGACGGCTTTGCCAAGACACCTATAGGAAGCGGCCCGTTCAAGTTCAAGAGCTTCTCTCCGGACTCCGGCCTTCTCATAGTGCGCAACGACCTGTACTGGCTCCCCGTGTACCTTGACGCGGTCGAGTTTGTCACGATACCCGACCCCGCGGTGCAGACGATAGCCCTGCAGTCCGGGGAAGTCCACGTAGTGAAGCACCTCTTCAACCTGGAAGTGGCACAGACGTTCGAGAAAAATCCGAACTTCAACCTCTTCTCTAGGGGAGGTTCCTATCGCGGCCTGGGATTCAACGTAACGGTCGCCCCTTATGACAACTTCGAAGTGCGTGACGCCATCTCCAAGCTGCTTGACATCGATTCCGCCTTCAAGGCGGTCATCGGAGCGCACGGCGAGCGCGCGTACGGACAGTGCCCGCCGTGGGTCCCGCACGGCTACGACCCGACCTTGAAGTCGCTCTGGAGCTATGATCCCGCGGCAGGGCTCAAGCTTCTGGAGAAGAACGGCTTCAAGGACACCAACAGCGATGGATTCCTTGAATGGAACGGCAAGCCCTTCAAAGTGGAGATAAAGACTCTGGCCGGCTCGCAGGTCAAGGTCCTTACGATTTTGGCCACCCAGCTCAGGGAGAAGGGCATCAACGCTGGAGTCCTCCAGCAGGATACGGCAGTGTGGGCGGACGACCTCGTCCAGGGGAGGACCACCCTGTTCTTCGACTACAGCTTCGCAGGAACCACGGGCTTCCACTCACTCTTCCACAGCTCCATGATCGGCAAGGCGAATACCCATTATTTCAAGAACGCCGAAGTGGACAAGCTACTGGACGAAGCTCTTACCAAGACCAACTTCAACGAGCTGTCCACGCTTTGGAAGAAGGCGCAGAAGATAGTCTTCGAGCAGAGGGCGGGCATCCCGATGTACTTCGAGTGGAGCTATATGATAGCCAACAAGAAGGTAAATGACATAGTCCCGCCGTGGGGCGGCTTCAACCTCGTCACCATAGAGAACAACGTCTGGCTGAGCAAGTAAGCTTCAGCTGGGGAAGCTAATCAAGGCCGGGCCCTGTGATAAGGGCCCGGCCAATCATGAAATAGGGGTTTGAAGTGGGCAAATATCTATTACGGCGCATCTTGATAACCATACCCGTGCTGTTTGGCATAACTTTCATAGTGTTCGCCATGGTGTCGTTCGCCCCGGGAAGCGCCATCAGCCTTATGCTCAGCAACGAGAACGTTAACGTAGCTAACGTCGACACGCTGGCAAAGGAGCTGGGTTTGGAGCTTCCGTGGTATCAGCAGTATGCAAGGTATATGGGTAAGCTCCTCAAAGGCGACATGGGCAGGTCCATACAGTACAACAGGCCGGTCGGCGAGATGATATGGGAGAAGGTAGGTAACACCGTCCTTCTTTCCGTCAGCGCGATGCTCGTCGCAGTCCTGATATCGATACCTCTGGGAGTGCTGGCGGCGGCGAAGCGCCGGTCCGCCATCGACTACCTTGCTACCGGCTTCGCCCTTGTCGGGGTCTCCATCCCCGGCTTCTACCTGAGCCTTATCCTGATCATAGTCTTCGGGCTCAAGCTTGGCTGGCTTCCTATACGGGGATTGCCTAGCTACGATATCACCTTCGTGAAGATGGTGAGGCACCTGACGCTTCCTTCAATAGCGCTCGGGTCGATGCTATCGGGTGTGCTTACGCGCCTGACAAGGGCCTCCGTGCTCGAGGCGATGTCACAGGATTATGTCAGGACGGCAAGGTCCAAGGGGCTGTCGCAGACTTCGGTGCTTTTTAAACATGCGCTAAGAAACGCGCTTCTGCCAGTGCTGACGACTGTGGGCATGCAGTTCGGCTCCCTTCTCGGAGGCGCCGTCATAATAGAGACGATTTTCTCCCTGCCCGGGCTGGGCATGCTTTCGATGAGCGCAGTGAAATTCAGGGACATACCGCTGATCCAGGGGACGGTGCTGGTGTTTGCAGTCGCATTCGTAGTCGTCCAGCTGATCGTGGACATGCTGTATGTGCTGGTTGACCCGAGGATCAGATATGAGTGAGAAGACAGGCGGCAAGGTATCGCTTCTTAGGAAGAACAGGGTAATCAGGTCTTTTGCGAGGCACAAGCTCGGCCTGCTCGGAGTTTTCATGCTGCTGGGGTTCGTGCTCATAGCAGCCCTGGCCCCCGTAGTCATCCCTTCGGATCCTTACACGATGAAGCTGGAGGAGCCCTTTCTTCCTCTCGGAAGCCCGGGCCATCCTCTCGGCACGGACAATTTCGGAAGGGACATGCTCTCAAGGCTCGCGTATGGGGCAAGGATATCCCTACTCATAGGAATCGTGGTCGTCTCAGTGGCAGCGGTCCTCGGAACCGTGCTGGGCCTGCTGGCAGGCTACTACGGAGGTTGGGTGGACTTCGCCGTGATGAGGTTAGTTGAAGTGTTCCACTCCTTCCCGTTCCTCATACTCGTAATCGCGGTAATGGCCATACTAGGCCCCAGCATATTCAACGTGATGTGGGTGCTCGGGGTGGTCAGCTGGCCGTCTTATGCGAGGATAGTGCGCGCCCAGGTACTTTCGCTCAAATCCCAGGACTTCGTATCGGCAGCGAGGGCTACTGGCTGCGGGGACGCAAGGATAATATTCAGGCACATCCTTCCCAATACGCTGACTCCGATCATCGTCCAGGCGACGCTCGGAATACCCGGGGCGATACTGTCTTCGGCAAGCCTCGGCTTCCTAGGTTTCGGCGTGCAGCCCCCTACGCCCGAATGGGGTTCAATGGTCTCCGAGGGCAAGGACTTCATAATGCTCAATTCCAACCTGATAATATGGCCGGGGCTTTGCATTTTCCTGGTGGTGCTGAGCTTCAACTTCATAGGCGATGCGCTGAGGGACACCCTGGACCCGAGGCTTGCAAGGGAGCTTAAGTAGGACGGCTGGTTGTTGGCGGTCGGCCAAGACAAGGACAATAGATGGAGGTAGCAGGATGACTATCGACGAGCGGCTGGCCAGAGTGCCGGATTATAAGGAGTTCTACGGTGTGGACGAGCTTTACGGGCACGCCCTGAGGGTGGCAGGACAGAATCCTGGGCTTTGCAGGCTCAGCTATGTGGGAAGCTCAAAATCGGGCGAGCGGATTCCCATGATAAGCGTCGGGGACGGTCCCGAGTCCATACTGCTCTTCGCGTCGCCCCATCCGAACGAGCCAATAGGAGCCATGATGGCATACTTCCTCCTGGACGAGGTCGTCTCGGACGCCTCGATGCGGGCAGGGCGCACATGGCATTTCATACCGTGCATTGACCCCGACGGCACCAGGCTCAACGAGGGCTGGTTCAAGGGTCCTTATACCATAAAGAACTATGCGAAGCACTTCTATCGGCCGAAGGGCGATGACCAGGCGGAATGGACCTTCCCGATAGAGTACAAGACCTTCAAGTTCGACAAGCCCATCCCTGAGACTAAGGCGCTGATGAATGCGATAGAGGCGACTAAGCCATCCGTGATGTATTCGCTCCACAATGCAGGCTTCGGCGGAGCCTATTACTACATCTCCTATCCTCTTGAAGGGGCCTATCCGACGTTTCACAGGTTGCCTCAGGAGAGGGGACTTCCCCTGTCTCTCGGCGAGCCCGAGGTTCCCTACTGCCAGCAATACGCCCCCGCGATATATCGCACGAACCTTGTGACTGATGCCTACGACTATTATGAGAAGTTCGGCAAGGGAGACCCCGCGCAATATATGTTCGGAGGGGCTTCAAGCAGGGACTTCGCGGACAGGGTCAGCAAGCCGTTCACCATCATCACAGAGGTCCCCTACTTCAAATCCCCGAAGATCGGAGACCTTTCCAAGTGCGGCAAGAGCAGGAAGCAGATCATCCTTGCCGGGGTGGATAGGTCCAGGCAGATGCTGTCTTTCGTGCAGTCGGTGATTGATGAGACACTAGATGAGGTTAAAGAGGGAGCTATCCTAAGAGATGCCGCCGCCAAGTTCGCGGTGACGCTCGCCAAGCAGCTCGAAGGGGAGACGAAGTGGGCAAACGAGGAGCCCGGGATGGATGAGGAGGCGACCGTCGCGCAGGAGGCGGACGCACTCTACATCGGAGTCTTCTACAAGATGCTCATCGTGTCCATGTACAGAAGGGCGCTTGGGATGCAGATCGCAAAGGGCGCCTCCGACAAGCTGGTCCAGGCCTTTGGCAAGCTGGACAGCGCAATAGACGGCTGGGCAGAGGAGATCGAGCGCGAGCTGAAGTATGAGGTGGTCGGCATAAGAGACCTCGTGCAGATTCAGTACGGCGCGCTACTGGCGGTACTGGAAGCGCTGGGCAAGTAAGAAAGGCGGACGTTCCTGCCCCCAGGCGAGGCATTGGCGCATATAGCGAGCTTAAGGGCCAGCACAAGGGCGCTGGCTCTTAAGTGTATCACCTAAGGCCAAGAACCATCCGGATTCCCCTGACAGCTATCCTGAGGCCCTGACAGGTTCGGCAATCCCCATAATTGAGGGCACTTCCTAGCCATGAATGCTCACGCAGATTAAGAAGCTCAATGTGCCGAATGCTCACTTTCTGCACGCCTTCTCCATACAATCCACACATGATTGGTGTATAAGGATGATAGAAACCAGAAGGAGGCGCTAAGCAATGATGGGTTGGGGTTGGGGACATGGATTCGGCTTCGGATGGCTTGTGCCGGTCGGGCTCGTGGTCCTTCTTATACTAGTCGTAGTCAATGCATTCGGCGGACGCAGGAGAAGCTGCTGCTCCGAAAGGCACGAGGAGTGGGGGTCGGATAATTCCAGGGCAATTGAGATCCTCTCCGAGCGATATGCGAAAGGCGAGATAAGTGACGAAGAATACCGGCAGAAGAAGGCTGAGCTTAGGAAATAGAAGGCAGCTTATCGGAAGTGCCCGTTCTCCGAAAACCGGATCCTATAAGGATACTCTCCTGAATAATGACTGCCCCGCATTAGGGCAGCTTAATGGGAGGGTATCGTTCTTTATTGCAAGGTTCTCAGTCGAGGGGCCAGGTATCTTACACGGGTTTCAGTCAGGCGGCTAAGAGATGCTTTAGAGATGTAAGGCCTTCGCCGGACTTCCTAAGAAGAAACAGCCACTAGGCATTCGCTAGACTATGACGCCTACTTCACAGGCCTGAAGGCGATGCCGTCCCATTCAGCGCTGGTTTCTGCGTACGAACCGCTTTCGCCGACTATTACGAGGTCAGGGCAATCAATGAAGGCGTTGTAACCGATTCCTGTTACGCTGGCCGGAATGTATATGCTCTTGAGGTTCTTGCAGCCGTTGAAGGCGTTCCTGCCGATGAATTCGACACTTCCGGGCAGGGTGAGCTGAACAAGGGAAGTGCAGCCCGCAAAAGCCCAGTCATTGATGGAATCCACCGTCTCAGGTATAGTGAAGGACTTCAAGCTTGTGCAATCTCTGAACATCCCGACTCTTATGCTTGATGCGCCGCTGAAGGCGCTGGCAGGAATCTCAACCTGTTCCAGCCCGCTGCAACCTGCGAAGAGGTTCATGCCGACAGATGCGATGCCATCGCGCAGCCTCACCCTTGTCAGCCCTATGCAGCCGGAGAATGCCCCGTACCCCAGCTCATCCACGCTTCGAGGCAACGTCACCTCGCGAAGGCTGGAACAATCCGCAAAGGCATATGGCCCTATCCTTGTTATCCCGTCAGGGATAGCCATCTGCGCAAGCGAGACGCATCCTCTGAACGCCTCTTCCCCAACTGTAAATGGAGGCTGGTGATCCTCATAGAAGAAGGATTTATCCAATGCCAGGTCCCTAAGCAGCTCAGTTCCTGTAGGGTAGAAGGGGATACTCAGGATGTGGCTCGAGGAGAAATCTCTTACGTTCCCGTCATTGTAATCGCTGTAGAGCTCCGAGATGCTGTCAGGGCAGTCGACGATGGAGATGTGCTTAAGTCCGATGCAGTCATTGAAAGCAGCATCTCCTATGTAGTTCACAGTGTCAGGAATCTTGATCTCCTCAAGGCTCTCGCAACCGCTGAATGCGCCATCCCCGATGTAGTAGGTCCCTTGCGGGATGGCTATCTCCCGCAGGTTCCTGCATCCCAAGAAGAGCCGCTCCGGTATCTTCATCATTCCATCCGGCAAGTCGGCAGATTCTAGCCTTGAGCAACCCTCGAAGGCGGAATACCCTACGGAAGCCGCATTCTTCATAGATCCTGCAGACACTAGGCTATAGCAGTCGGCGAATGCGCCGCCGCCGATAGTCAGCCTTCCTTGTGGTAGAAAGATCATCTCCAGGCTGTCGCACTCTTCGAAAGCCCGGTCTTCGATCTCCAGCACGCTGTCAGGCAGATTTATCTTCCTAAGCTCCCTGCAGTTTGAGAAGGCCCCCGCACCGATCGACATCAACGTATCCGGCAGGGCCACCTCTTTCAGGTTGATGCAATACTCGAAGGCCAAAGCTTCAATATGGGTGACACCATTAGGCACAGTCACCTCCCTCAAGGAACCCTGAAACTTGAAGGACCCCTCACCCAACCTTCTGACCCGGATGCCATCGATCTCAAAGGGGATGACGACAGTCCCGCCTTCCCCTACATAATCCACGATCTCGCCTGTGGAAGGGTCGAAGACGAAATCATCCGCATCATATGTGACCTCTCCTATAGGGCTGGAAAGTATTAGGCAGATCAGAAGGGACGCAGCAAATGCTTTGATCAATACCACCTGCTTCCGGAGCGAGATGAAAGCCTGCAGAACTTGGTGCCCGAGGCATCGCGATTGATGGGCTTCCACTCCTATAACGTAGCGGGAGGTCGCGAAATCCCATACATTTCCTAATGGACGCAGGATATTTCCAGAAATCTAGGGACATCCATATAAAAAAGGCTGCTGTGAGCATAGTCACTACAGCCCGGAAAGCCTATAATCATCTCATCTGGCAGAGCTGACGGAGGACGATAACATGAGTCACAAGGATTTCGTGAAAAGTTTCTTTACCCTTTCCGTGCTGTCCTTCATCACATCGGCCGCGGTCTCATACCTTTACAACCTGCTCATGCATGGGGCCGGTTTCGTCGATTGGCAGACGTCCTTCCGCTTCTCCATACTCTTCGGCCTGGTGCTGACCTGGATAAGAAACAGCCGCGGGAAGAAGGCATAACCCCGAAAGCCATCTTCGACTTCAAAAGATGTTCGCTTGTCATGATATGGCTTACCCATATATCCCCGCATCAGCCATTTTGGGCCTTCTCAAGCTCCTCAGCCTCCTTGATGATGCCTCTTGCTACATACCACGAGGTAATCATTGCGGTCGGCACTCCCCCCGGGTTATGGACATAGTGCCCGGCGGCATAGAAACGCTTAAATGGCAGGTCTGTGTCGAGCTTGATACGTGGCGCCGCATTCGGATCCCAGCTCCAGCCGGCAGTGCCGCCCCTCCAGTTGCCTGTGTACCTTTCGTATGTAAGAGGCGATGCCGCCTCTCTTACGATAATGCTTTCGCGCAGTCCGGGAATAAACTCTTCTGCGCGCGCGATCAGCTCTTCGCTGGCTTCCTCTTTACGGGCCAGGTAGGCCGCCCTATCCTCTTTCAGGTGCTCCCAATCCTCATACGGGCTGAGCATGCCGACGAAAAGGGCATGCCCCCCGGCAGGCGCTGCAGACAAATCATCCCTGCTTAGAAGCACAAGCCGTATATACTTCCCGTCAGCGCAGCTGAAGAAGGCATGGCTCCCGATGAACCTTCCTAGGGCCGCGGATATTGCTGCGCTTCCTTTCAGGCCCAGGAACAGGGAGAAAATCGATTCGGATGGACGGGCCCTCTCCAGCTTGTCCACCGTAGATGCAGGAAGCCGGCTCGATCCTATAAGCTCAAGGCAAGTCCTATTCATATCGGCCGCAGATACCACCCAGTCCGCGGGCATGAATTGGCCATCCTGCAGTAGCACGCCCTTCGCTTGCCCGTCCTCTATGACAATCTTCCGCACGCGCTCCCCCAGGCATATCCTTCCGCCATGTTCTGTCACATAATGTGCCAGCGCATCCGCGAGCGCCTGCAGGCCGCCCTCAGGAATCCATGCATCTTCGTAGTATGAGGCCCACATGCCCAAGGTGTTCCTGCCTGTCATGACCGGATATCCCAGCTGGTCCAGCATCCGCCTCAGCAGTGCTTCCTTGAAAAGGCGTTCATGCAGGCTGCGATTGGTATGGCGGCCGGAAAGAATCGCAGCCCAGGGGAAAAGAGGATGCTTCAATAAGATTCCCAGCATGCTTTTTACAACATCCCGACCGAACATCATGCCACTTTCCAGCATATCGTGGAAGGCGCTGCTGCCTATCCTTACCCAGCGGAAATACCGCCTGAGGGCATCCTTCTCGCCGGGGAAGCGCTCTGCGAGCAGCAGCTCCGTCAGATTCGGGTCCTCCAGCGGCACATCGTGCGGGCCCCAGCTGACCTGATGCTTCACAGGGATGAACCTCAAGTGGTTCTTCAAGCCCAGCTCCTCCAGCATGGGGAATATTATGCCATTCGACCCGAAGGAGGTTGGGCCCGCCGGGAAATTGTATTCGCCCCGCCTGAAGGAGGAAACATAGCCGCCTGGCACAGTATGCTGCTCATACACCGTTACGGCAAAGCCGGCGCGGGCAAGATACGCTGCGGCAGTAAGCCCTGCCATGCCCCCACCGATGACTGCGACCGACTTAACCTTCATTTGTCAGGACCTCCCCCTTGATGTCTTGCCGCTTCGCAAGTAGGGCGGCGCCCGTTATCACGCATATTATGCCAGCCAAGGCGAGGAGTAGTTGAGAGATGGACTTCGGATGAAGCGAGAATACTATGAAATAGGCCGCTATGGGAAGCACCTGAGACGGCAGGTACTGGATAGGCATCAACTTTGACACGTTACCGCAGCTTAGCGCATGCTGCGTCTCCGAGATTCCCAGCATGCTGCCCGCAAAAACAATGGCTGAAGCAAGCGCGGCGTACAGAAGGCCCGCAATGCCGGGTTTTCCGTGGCTTAGCCTCGGCAGAAGCGCCATAAGCACCCCCAGCCAGAGGTTGGACTGCGAAAGCAGCAGTCCGGAGTTAAGTATCCTAAGTACCCCCCTTAGATGGCCCTTCGTCTTCTGCAAGGCGTTGCAGCCGAACGAGAGCGCGGCAACAGATGCGGTGAACCCTCCAAGCCGCAGTACGAAAGCCGGGTCGAACAGGTCGGTTTCGCTCAGGTTTACGGACATCCGGCTTAGGCCGAAGAATGCCACCGCTGCCACGACAAGGGCTATCCCGGCAAGCTCACCCGGCTTGAGCTTCTCCCCGGCAAGCCTAGAGGCGCCTATGGCAAGCGCGATCAGGCCTATTGCCATAAGTCCAGGGAGGATGGCAGGGCCGATCATCGCCTGTGCCAGGACATTGAGCGGCATTCCCACTAGAAACTGCAGGGCGAACCCGGCGAGCCAGAGCGGGCTTCGGATCAGCTGGCGCATAAGGTCCGCACCGCCATCCACCCTCATGATGGCCAGCTTCTGCATAAGGACTGCGATATTGAAGGATATGCCCGCCGACACTGCGACGATTACTCCCAACCAATAAGAACCGATCATGCGTCCCTCCGAGGGGAAGGCCCTTAATGGCGGACCTTCCCCCGTATCTTTTACGCCCTACCAAGCTCCAGCTTTCTTTCGTCGATTCCTCTGACTAGGAGCCAGCCGAGGAATGCGAACTCCGCAATCATGCCCGGCACGAGAAGGATTGCCTCCAGAGATCCGCCGAAGCCCAAGAAATGAGCAGCCACGGCAAGAAGCCCGCAGGCGGCTTCGATGATGAACAGCAGGCCGTATGCCTTGGGGATGAACTTCGAACGCCAGATAAGAAGCCCGAGCGGAAGCACCCAGAGCGCGAAGAATGACTGGCCGATCATGTAGCCGTGATTGTAGGTGTCGAAGCTGGACATGACCATAGCTTGAAGCTGGGCTTCGCTGAATGCCCCGATGAAGGCCTTTGAGCTTAGCATAGACAGCGGGGCGAGCTCATTGAGCACGTTGGACATGAGAAGCACCGAGCCCGCTGCGGCAAACAGGACCATCATCTGCGCCAGGTCCCTGTTCACCGAGGCCAACAGCCTGTACAGCGCGATGGCTGTGAACAGGTAGCAGAGTGACATCAGAATGTCGCTGAGGATGCCTATGCGGTAAATAAGCCCATTTGCCAGGATGTTGCCGACGGTCACTGCAGCGTCGCCCGGTATGAAGATGCCCTGGCGGAAGAATATCTCCGCGAAAAGCCCGAATGCCACCATGAGCAGGAAGAAGATGCCAGCCAGCTTTGCAGTTTTCTTATTAGTGTTCATCATATTGCCCTTCTTTCATAGTTTTCTTTCCGGGTTTCGGATCTCTGGCCCTTCCAGTTCCAGCAAGCCCGGATCATCATGAGCATCGTGATTACTTCGATCGATGCGAAGAATAGGTAGTGAAGGTCAGGCGCCCCGCCGGCTATTACGAATGCGATAGTTATCGTGCATGCCGCAATGTTTGCCAGCCTGTTCGTCTTGGGTGCCAGCACCCTGGAAAGGAATATCATGGCTATGGGGATCTCAATAACGGCCGCGAATGCCAGCATCATCCCCTGGGTAACTTTAATCGTGGCGCTTGCTGCGCTTCCTGCAAGCATGAAGGAGAAGATGTCCGCCGCCAGCATGTTTACCATGATGAAGACCCATAATGTCGAAAGGCGGGCTTCCATCTCATGCGAACCAGTCTGATAACTGATGGTCCTCATTCTCATCGCTCCTTTTATCTGCCCCTGCGGCAGCCTTTCCCATGTCCTTGCTGCCGCAGGGCTTCGCTTAAATATCTTCTCTCGGGCCGCACTTAACCAGGGCATGGATAAACCATGTCATTTACATGCGTTTTCTGCTGCCTGAGGTATCGCTAGGCTTTAGCGCTTTGAAGGGTGGCGCAAGCTTGCTTGTTGAAGCCCTTTACTATCAACCATCCGGCGAGGAGGATCTCCTGCAGCGCCATCGGCAGTACCAGCAGGCACTCTGCATCTGAGCCGCTTCTTATTGTGCCGAAAAGGACCAGCATGCCTGACAGGATGTAAGGTAAGGTAGAGACAAGGCCCCATGCCGATATCCAACGGGGTACGAGCCTGGCTCGATACAGGACTGTGTAGAACATGACGGCCCCTATTATGAAGAATATGGATGTAAGGGCGCTTCCTGCCCTCGGGTCTGTCAGGGCTTTGCTGATGGCGCTCAGAGCTGCTGGGTCTCCACCGGTTTGGGCAACCGCGCGGCCCAGAGCCACAGAGGCTAGCCAGCAGAAAGCCGTAAGGATATATGTAGTCGTTTCCAGGGCGCCTCTGAATACCACATACCCAGATGCCAATGTCCGATCATGCTTTCTCAGCACTGGGTAGAGGATTACAGACATCATCGCCAATGCTATTCCCATCGTCAGTATAAGCAGAGCGCC
>CAZHKX010000049.1:0-11900 GCA_964532805.1 uncultured Clostridia bacterium | reverse complement strand
CCTCCGTTCCTTGTCCTCCATTTTACTCCACTTCACTCCACTTGACTACCATTTTCTATGCTTGATGCCGAAATCCTCCTGAAGAAAACAAAAAAGCGCCGAAAACTTCGGCGCTTCATATACTGCCTGGTATTGGCGCTGATTAAAGTATCATGTTGATCCTGTCTATAGAGCGGGCCCTTCCTGTGGAGTGGTCGATCTCGATGATTACGCCGTTTACCATGGGAGAGCCGTTTCCGACTTCGAACTTGGTGGGCATCCCGTTGAGGAATCTGGGTATAACGGTCTCGCTAGCCATGCCTATGACCGAATCCAGAGGTCCGCACATCCCTACGTCGGTGATGTATGCCGTCCCGTTCGGAAGCACCCTCTCATCTGCTGTCTGAACATGGGTGTGCGTACCGAGGACTGCCCCGACCCTGCCGTCCAGGTAGATGCCGAGGGCCACCTTCTCCGAGGTCGCCTCCGCGTGGAAGTCCACGAGCATCGCGTCCGCCTCTGAGCCGATTAGGCCGATTATCTCGTCCGCCTTCCTGAACGGACAATCGTTACCCCCCATGAAGACCCTGCCCTGGAGGTTCACCACAGCAAGCGAGTAGGAGTTCGACCTTACCACCGCGTATCCCCTGCCGGGGACTCCGGGGGGATAATTGGCCGGCCTTATCACGCCTTCCATCTCCGAGATTCTCTCCGCCATCTCCCTTTTGTTCCACACATGGTTTCCTGTCGTGATGACGTGGGCTCCGAGGTCCTTGATCTGCTTTGCGGTCTCCGGGGTGATTCCCATTCCCCCTGCCGCGTTCTCGCCGTTGACAACGATGAAATCGGCGCCTTCGGCCCGCACCTTTCCGATGCCTGCCTCAAGCGCCGTCCTTCCGATCTTCCCTACAACATCGCCGAAGAAGGCTACCTTCATTTCGCGGCAGTCCCTTTGGCCCCGATGAGAGGCTTGTCGAAGACTACTATCCTGCCTTCGTCCCTGTATCCGATTATGTTCTTCTCCCCTGTCGAGGTCTTGACGTCTATGATCATATTATTGATCGCCTCATCGCTGGGAAGCCCGTCGTAGTCGTCATCCTGGTTGTCCCTCAGGAGCCCTGTCTCGAAGAACTCCTCCATTATCCCGACAATGAGGGCTATCTCCTCGCTTGAGAGGCTGGAGATGTCCCGTACCATGGTAAGCCTGGTGTATTCACCAAGCTCCTCTACCTGAAGCTCATGCCTGGTGCCGCTGGGCATCCTAAGTATCTCCCAGATGGCCTCTATGCTGTAGACTAGCCTGTTCCTCAGCGCCGTAAGCTCGTCTGTTCCTATCTTCCTGCAGACGAGGTAGGCCATGCTAAGCGAGGAGTCCTCAGGGGTGTAGGTCGCCGAACATATCTCGTTGTGCCTGGTCAACAGGGAGAAAAGGAGGCCAATGCCGCTGTTCGCCGGTTCATATTCCTGTCTTGCCATGTCCTTCATGATCTCCCCTCCCCTTCTAGATTAATCCGGCCGGACGGTCTCCCGCCCGGCCATCATACTATTTCGCGAAGTCTACCGCCCTGGTCTCACGTATTATGGTCACCTTGATCTGACCGGGGTACTCGAGCTCGCCTTCAATCTTCTTCGCAATATCCTTTGCCAGCGTAAGGGTAGTATAGTCGTCCACCTTCTCAGGCTTGACCATGATTCTGATCTCCCTGCCCGCCTGGATTGCGAACGCCTTGTCGACGCCATCGTACGAGTCTGCGATCTCCTCGAGCTTCTCAAGCCTCTTTATGTAGGTCTCGAGGGTCTCGCGCCTTGCGCCCGGCCTTGCAGCGGATACCGCGTCCGCGGCCTGGACAAGAATAGACTCCACACAGACCGGCTCGACGTCGCCGTGGTGCGATTCGATGCCGTTGATAACAAGCGCGGACTCCCTGTACTTTTTCGCGAGGTCCGCTCCGATCGTCACGTGCGGGCCTTCGACCTCATGGTCAATGGCCTTGCCGATGTCGTGCAGCAACCCTGCCCTCTTCGCAAGCGTCACATCCGCCCCAAGCTCGGAGGCCATCGTTCCTGCGAGCCTTGCGACCTCTATGGAATGGTTTAGGACGTTCTGACCGTAGCTGGTCCTGAACCTAAGCCTTCCCAGAAGCTTCTGGAGCTCCGGATGAAGCCCGATGACCCCGGTTTCGAGTATGGCCCTCTCCCCCTCGTCCCTTATGACCATCTCTACTTCCTTCTGGGCCCTTTCGACCATCTCCTCGATCCTTGCAGGCTGTATCCTGCCGTCCTGTATAAGCCTTTCGAGTGCGATCCTCGCCACCTCGCGCCTGACAGGATCGAAGCTTGAGAGTATGACCGCCTCCGGTGTGTCGTCGATTATCAGGTCAACACCGGTCAGGGTCTCAAGGGCTCTTATGTTCCTGCCCTCCCTGCCGATTATCCTTCCCTTCATCTCGTCGCTGGGAAGGGGCACTACTGACACTGTCGTCTCCGTCACGTGTTCTGCGGCGCAGCGCTGAATCGCCTGGGTTATGATGTCCCTGGCCTTCCTGTCGGCGTCGTCCTTGGCCTGGGCTTCTATGTCCTTGATCATGATTGCCGCATCATGCCTGATTTCGGTCTCAATTTCGCTGAGCAGCTCCTTTTTGGCCTGTTCGCTGGTCAGCCCGCTGATTCTCTCAAGTTCCAGCCTATGCTTCTCGTATACGGCCGCTATGCCGTCTTCCAGCCTCTTGACTTCCTTGTCGCGCCTTTCCAGGTCGCTTTCCTTCTTCTCGATGCTTTCGGTCTTCCTATCGATGGCCTCCTCTCGCTGAATCAGCCTTCTTTCAACCCTCTGCATCTCAAGGCGTCTTTCCTTGTTCTCCCTATCGGCCTCGGCCCTCATCTTGACGGCCTCTTCCTTAGCATTTATGAGAAGCTCGCGCCTTTCAGCTTCCCCAGCCCTCTGCGCTTCCGCAACGATCTCCTTGGCCCTTTCTTCGGCAAGGCCCGTCTTGGCCTCGGCGAACTGCTTCCTAAGAAGATACCCACCTGCGAAACCTATCGCGCCCGTGGCTATCGCTATGCCGATTACAATCAATGTATCCAGCAAATCCACCTCCAGTTTTCAAAGATCAGAAGAACGGCTTAGGCGCCTCCGCCCAGCCATGGGTTTCACTAGGTCCGCTTCAAGCGGATTATTACAAATTTAACAATACAACGGCTGGCACTTATAGTCAAACCAGATGAGCGGATAATACCCTAATCGGCCAGGCGCCTAAGGCACTTGGCGATGTCTTCGGGGGTGAAGCCCTTGCCTGCAAGAAGCCTTGCCACCCTCGCGGCACGCTCCTTTGGGGCCTCTTCGCTTCCCCTAGTGGCCTCGTCGGCCAGCCGACAAGCTATGGAGGTGTCATCCCTCTGCTTCCATGCCTCGTCTACGGCCCTTGCCGCAAGAGCCGGCGGCACTCCCCTTTGCATCATCTTCCTCAGCGCCTTCAAAGGACCTATCCTGACGTCTGCGGCAAGTTGCTCAGCCCATCTGGCCGCCACGGCCTCGTCGCCTATTAAGCCCTCCTCTACAAGCCTTTCCGCCGCCTCGTCGATTGTTGATGCGTCGAAGCCCTTCTTTGTTAGGTGGCTTCTCACCTCGGCTTCGGTCCTAGTCCTCGAGGAGAGGTATCTTACCGCATCCTTGATTGCCGAACTGTCAGGCATTATCTTTCTGAGCTGCGGGCTCTTCCCTGGTTATGCCCGTGCCTCCCCATGCAAGGTTGAGCTTCTCCTTGATCTTCGCCTCTATCTCGTCTGCTAACTGCTTGCTGGCCTTCAATATCTGCCTGGTGTTCTCCCTGCCCTGTGCAAGCCTCGTCTCACCGTAGGAGAACCATGTGCCGCTCTTGGTGAGTATCCCGTTAGCCTCGCCGATGTCGATGAGGGAGCCCTCCCTTGAGATGCCGTCGCCGTAGATTATGTCAAACTCCGCCTCCCTGAAGGGCGGAGCCACCTTGTTCTTCACCACCTTGACCTTGGTCCTGTTGCCGTATATCTCCGTGCCCTGCTTCAGCGACTCTATCCTTCTGACCTCGATGCGCACCGAGGAGTAGAACTTAAGTGCCCTGCCGCCGGGGGTAGTCTCGGGATTGCCGAACATCACGCCGACTTTCTCCCTGATCTGGTTTATGAATATCACGCAGCAGTTCGACTTCGAGATGCAGCCCGTCAGCTTCCTCAAGGCCTGCGACATGAGCCTAGCCTGGAGCCCCACGTATGAATCGCCCATCTCCCCTTCGATCTCGGACCTGGGCACCAGAGCCGCGACCGAGTCGATCACGACGATGTCTACCGCCCCGCTTCTTACCAGCGCCTCCGTAATTTCAAGGGCCTGCTCCCCCGTGTCGGGCTGGGAGACCAGGAGGTTGTCGATGTCCACACCGAGCCTCTTCGCGTATTTCGCATCAAGCGCGTGCTCGGCGTCTATGAAAGCCGCAATGCCGCCCGCAGCCTGAGCTTGGGCTATGGCATGCAGCGCCACGGTAGTCTTTCCCGACGACTCGGGTCCAAAGACCTCTATGACCCTGCCCCTCGGGAATCCTCCGACTCCAAGGGCAATATCTATCGCTATCGAACCGCTGGGTATGACATCAACGGCCTTGACGTCGGCCTCACCGAGCCTCATGATGGTACCTTTACCGAATTCCTTGTCAAGCTGAGCAAGCGCGGCGTTCAAAGCCTTATTCCTGTCAGACAAATCAAACTCCCCTTTCTGTTAGGGCTATGGAAAGATTATAGCACATATGTTCGGTCCGCTACCTCTTTTCGAAGCGGAAGGATGCCTCTTTGGTATAAATCGACCCTCCGGGCGAGAGGATGCTGCTGTAAAGGAAGAAGCCCTCATGTAGCACTTCTGCGCCCTCCCAGCTTATGAGCTTTCTGACTTCCTCCCATGGCGGAAGCGACAGGGCGTCTCTCACCCTTCCGAGCGTTATATGCGGGGAGAAATCCCTTGCCTCCCTAGGAAAGCCGCATGATACAGCCGCTTTCTCTGCGGATTCCGCAAGCTGCCGAAGCCTCCCGGAGGGCTCTTTCACCCCGACCCAGACGACCGACATGGTCTGTCCCCTGCCGAAGCTTCCTATCCCCTCATAGGCTACTTTTATCGGCCCGAAGCCGGCAGCAAGGGCCTTAAGCTCCATCTTGATCCGCTCTTCCTGCACACGGTCCGTGTCTCCCAGAAACCTCAAAGTGAGGTGAAGCCCCTCCGGCCTAACCCATCCTATGCCCCTATAGCCCTGCTTCGCCGCGGATACCGAATCCATCATCCGGGACTTCACATCATCTGGCAGCTCAAGGGCAATGAACATCCTTTTCAATGCGCACCTCAATGATATCGCAGGATAAGTTTGATAGTATTACTATGACCATTTTACATCAGCGTCGGATGTTCTAGACGGAGGAAAGATGAAATCTGTGCTCGGAGCCATTATCACGACACTAGGCAAGGCGGTTCTTCCCATCTACTTCGCGATATTCGGCAAGACCAGACGAGGCTCAGTCGACCTTTCGGGGATAAAGCCCCCGTTCCTGCTGGTTTCCAACCATCAGGCGACGATGGACCCATTCTTCATCGGAGTGATGCTCCCCGGAGTGACGAGCTTCGTGGCGACTGACATGCTCTTCAGGCTGCCTATCATGAACTACCTCATGTCCGCCATCGGATCGATTCCCAAAAGCAAGTTCGTCAGCGATGCAACCTCAGTAAGGATGATGCTAAACAAGATCCGCAAAGGGCAATCCGTCGGCATCTTCCCCGAGGGCCAGAGGTGCGTCGCGGGCTTCACGGACCGGGTCATCCCCGGCATCGGCAAGCTTGCCAAGATCCTTGACGTTTCCGTAGTGCTTGCGTAGCTAGAGGGATGATTCCTCGCCGATCCCAGGTGGGCAATCAAGAAGAGGAAGGGGCCCTCTAACGTCAATATCAGGCTGCTTCTGACGCGCGAGCAGCTTCGCAGCATGGATCCCCTCGAGATCGAAAGGCTGATAACCGAAGGGATCGCCCACAGCGACTACGAATGGATCAAATCCCGTCCGGAACTTCTTTATAAAGGCAGGGATAGGGCGCTGGGCCTTCACAACGTCATGTTCAAATGCCCTGAGTGCGGAGCTACCGACTGCTTCCTGACAGAAGGCGACACCACTTCCTGCAAAGGGTGCGGCTACTCGGTGAGCTGGGGCGACAGGGGCGAGTTCTCCCTGGTCAAAGGAACAAGGCTGCACTTTGCGGACCTTCAGGGGCACGAGCTGTGGCAGAGAAGCTAGATTGATGAGCTCGTGGGCGGGCACCTGGCAGCGAAACCCAGGGGCAGCCTCGTGTTCGGGCCGTTCGATGTGACTATAAGAAGAAGCAGGAAGGCAAAGCCGCTGCTTCCGATAGGAACCGGGAAGCTGTCCCTTTACGACGACAGGCTGGAGCTTGCCACGGAGGCCGACTGCCCTCATACATTCAGGTTCGATGAGATCGAGGGCTTCACAGTCTCTGCGATAAAGGGGAAGCACCACAGGATAGTGGAGTTCATGCACAACAGGTTAGCTCTGTACAATATGGTGTTCCACGACCCCATGGAGAGCACTTACAAGTGGAATATGTGCGTGGATAGGCTTAAAGCCGCGCAGAAGGCGCAGCTTACCTAGTGAAGCGACTTGAGGCCGGCTCCGCACATGGGCACGACGCTGTCGCCTTCGAAGCCGGTCTCATTCATCCAAGACATCAGCCCTGCTAGAGTGGCAGCCGACGTCGGCTCTACAAAGAGCCCCGAGCCGGCAAGCCGCCTTCCGCATTCGCCTATGGCTTCCTCCGATGCACTCACCACAGTCCCGCCGAGCTGCCTTATCGCGGCAAGCATCTGTGCCCCCCTCATCGGTGCGGCGATGGCGATGCCTTCGGCTGCTGTCCCCCTGTTCACTACAGGCACGGTAACGGCCTTGCCGCCTACGAAGGCCTCATAGACTGGTGCACACCTCTCCGCTTGGACCGCTATGACTTTCGGCAGCGCATCTATCGCGCCTCCTCTCATCAGGGACAGAAGGCCGAGGTATGCGCCTAGAAGAAGGGTGCCGTTTCCTACAGGCAGGGCGATCACAGCGGGAAGCTTTCCCCCACGCTGCTCCCACAGCTCATACACATAAGTCTTGGTACCCTGATAGAATAGCGGATTATAGACATGGCTCGCATAGTATCTTCCAGATCTTGCCTGCCTTAGCGCCTCCGCTGCCGTATCCTCCCGGGTGCCCGGGACGAGAGTCACTTTGGCCCCGTAGGCCTTTATCTGGGAGACTTTATTCGGTGAGGTAGATTGGGGCACGAATATCTCGCAGCCGATGCCGAGCCTTGCGGCATAGGCTGCCACCGAATTTCCTGCGTTGCCGCTGGAATCCTGTATGACTTCTCTTGCCCCGAAGCCCTTCACAGAGGCCATTAGGACTGCAGCGCCCCTGTCCTTGAAGCTAAGAGTAGGCATGGCGAAGTCCATCTTGGCGGAGACCCTCCTTGCGCTGTCGACCTCGACAAGGCCTGTCAGTCCCTCCCCCATGCTCGCCTGCCTCCAGAACGCATCCACCGCCGAGGGCATCAGGCTGCGGTAGCGGAAGATGCCGTGAGCCTGCCTGTCGATATCATCCGTCCTGAAGCTGTCGTCAAGCCCCGCAACATCCAGAAGGCCGCCGCACTGGCACTCGAAAGCGCCATCATGCATGGCGATCTCCCTGCCGCAATCCATGCACCTGAAGAATGCCTCGCGATTCGCCGCCATTTAACCCCTCCGCTCGGCCACGAAGTCCATCTCGACGTCCAGGCCGTAATGAAGCTTGCCTCCTAATGGAAGTATGGTCCTTGCCGGCTTATGCTCACCGAAGAAGGACGAATAAGCGGCGTTGAACTCATCCCACAGCGCGATGCTTGAGATGTAGGCGCCCACTTTGACCACGTCTTCCTTGGAGCACCCTGATGATGCGAGGAGCTCGCCTATGTTCTCGAAGAGCTTGTCGAGCTGCTCCGAGAAGCTCCCATGCATAGCTGCCCCCGTCTTATAGTCGATGGGGAGTATGCCCGAGGCGAAGACCAGGCCCCCTGCCTCCACGGCCGGGGTGTAATGCCCCCTGGGCTCGGGATTCCCTTTGACAAATAGCTTCTTCATTGACTTCCCCCTATCTGATGCGCCTGAGCATAAGGTCGATGGCCGCAGCCACCGCTTGAGCCCTGATATCCTGCCTGTAGCCCGCGAACTGGTGCTTCTCCACCTCGGCCTCGAACCCTTCGATGCTCAATGCGATGTATACGAGCCCCTCAGGATTCCCATAGCTGTCGGCTCCGGGGCCTGCCACTCCTGTCACGGAGCATGCCATCTGCGATTCCGACAGCTGGCGCGCCGACTCGGCCATCAGGATGGCAGTCAGCTCGCTTACAGGTCCTTTATCCTCGATGAGCCCCTTGGGTATCGAGAGCATCTCCGATTTGGCCTGCACCGAGTATGTCACATAGCCCCTGTCGAAACAAAGCGACGAGCCCGGAACCGACGTTATCTCTCCCGCAAGAAGCCCGCCGGTGCATGATTCGGCCACAGCAAGCCTCATTTTCCTTAAGGTAAGGAGCTTCACCAGCTCCGAAGCCGCTCCCATCTCTCAACCCCTCAGCACGGAGATGGCATCCCGCCTTGATGCGGCAGAGAATATGTGAGTGCCGGCTACTATGACGTCTGCGCCCGCCCGCCTCACCTTTTCAGCAGTCTGGGCGTTCATGCCCCCGTCAACTTCCACCTCGATCTGCCTGCCGGAGGACGCGACAAGCTCCCTCACCTGGGCGATTTTTGCCGTCTGCGCTTCGATGAATGCCTGCCCGCCGAAGCCGGGGTTTACAGTCATGACCAGAATGAGGTCCGCTAGGTCCAGGACGTTCTCCACGAGCTCTGCCGGGTCGGCCGGGTTCAGAGCCACTCCCGCCCTAGCCCCCAGGCTCTTTATGAGCCCCAGCTGCCTGTGAAGGTGCCTTGTGGCATCAGGGTGGATAGTCAGAATGGAGGCCCCGGCTGCGACAAACGACTCTATATGCCTTTCGGGTTCGACGATCATGAGATGCACGTCGAGGGGAAGGCCGGTCATAGCCGAAAGGGCCTGCACCATTGACTGCCCGAAGGTGATGTTCGGTACGTATACGCCGTCCATGACGTCAACATGAAGATAGTCGGCCGTCGATACGTCCGCCACCTCGCCTGCCAGCCTGGACAGGTCCGCTGATAAAATCGAAGCTGCGACCTTGATCATCCGCGCTCCCCCGTTTCCTAATCGTACTTGCGCCTTTCGGCCTCGAGGCACTCGCCCAGGAATGCAAGGTAATGCTCGTAGCGAAGCCTGCTGAACCTGCCGTCCGTAACAGCGCCCTTCAGCTCGCATCCGGGCTCGGCGCTGTGCCTGCAGCCGTTGAACCTGCAGCCCCCCTCGTGCTCTGCCACATCAGGCATAAGGCCCCTGAGCTCGTCAGGTCCTATGCCCTCCAGCTCAAGTGACGAGAACCCCGGGCTGTCGGCTACGTATGCGCCGTCTCCCAAAGGGATGAGCCTCACTTGCCTTGTGGTGTGCCTGCCACGTCCTATCCTGTCGCTCACCTCTGCAGTCTTCAGCTCGAGGCCCGGAAGCATGGCATTTATGAGAGTGGACTTCCCCGCCCCGGACTGCCCCGCGAAGATGCTAACTTTGCCTTTGAGGAAGTCTCTGAGCCTCTGCACTCCTTCGCCCTTGGGGGCCGCAAGGCTTACCACCTCATAGCCGGCACCCCTGTAATGCTCGGATATGAAGCCCAGCTTCCCCTCTTCGCCGATGTCCGCCTTTGTGGCGCAGATTATCACGGAGAGGCCCTGCTTCTCCGCAAGTATGCACAGCCTGTCCGTGAGCATGAGGTCTACGTCCGGCGTCTTCAAAGGGGTGAATATGGCGACGCAGTCGACGTTTGCGACCGGCGGCCTTACCAGCCTGTTCCTTCTGGGCAGCACTTCGGAGAGCAGAAGCTCGCCTCCCGTATCATCGACCCTTGCATAGTCTCCGGCAAGAAGCTCGTCTTCCATAAGCCTAAGCTTGCCTCTTATCTTGCAGCGGACGGCGCCTTTGTCAAAGCCGACCTCAACAAAACCTCCCTTAACGCCTACGATGACCCCCTCAAGCGGCTTAGACATCGTACGCCTTGTAAAGGATGCCGTCCACCCATACTTCTATCCTTCCGGCGCCGAACACCTCGACCGTCTCCCTGACCTGTTCGCCGGATTTGAAGGAGCTGGGGCCGAACACCGTCCTTGTGCCGTAGGTGTCGGCCACCTTGATTATTACCTCCTGTATCCACGTCTCCTGCGGAACAGAGTAGGTGACCTCGAACCTCTTGCTGTCAGGCCCGGTGGACACCGCAGCCTTCATGGACACCTTGAGGTCCACTGTGCTGTTTATATCTACTTCCGAGCCGGACGGTGGCGTCTGGTCGATCACGGTGCCCTCTGGATATGCGCTCGTCGATGTCTCTATGGTCATGCCGAGCGCCAGCCCGCTTGCCTTCAGCAGCTGCTCTGCTTCTGAGACTGTCATTCCTTTAACATCCGGGACAACCACAGTGGGAGGCAGCCCGTCGGATATGAAGACTATGATGGCTTCGCCCTTGTCCCTCTGGCTTCCGGACACAGGGTCCTGCTTGATAATCTTGCCCTTCTCTACAGTCATGCTGTACTCCGTCTTGTTCTCCCCTATCACGAAACCGGCCGCCTCGGCGATGATCCCGGCTTCCCTGATGTCCTTCCCGGAGAGCTCCGGTATGAGACCGAGGTCCGGTCCCAGGCTTATCACCAGCTTGATCTGGGAGTTCACCTTGCGCCTCATCCCCGGCGCCGGATCCTGGCTTATCACCCCGTCGACGGGCACCTTCTTGTCATATACGGAGTTTGTTACCTCGGCTATAAGGGACCTCTCTGCCAGAAGAGCCCTGGCATCGGCAAGGCTGAGCCCTGAGACCTCGGGCACCTGCACCTCGTCCACATGCATCCACCTGTTCCAGGCGCTGTATATTCCGAAGGCGGCTAACGCTGCAACCAGGATGAAGGCCCCGATCAGGATCAACAGCCTTCTTAGTCCCTTCTTTGTGTCGTATCCCGCCCCTTTTGCGTCGGACATCGGCAAGCTACCTCCTTCGACCTTGACGAACGGCTTCGTTTGGCACATCTGTGCATCCGAAGGCCCGTCCTCAATGCCGCTTTCGCGGTATGCGTCCTCCACCCTCATAAGCGCCGCCTTGAACTCCTCGGCGCCCGAATACCTCTTCTGCGGGTCCTTCTCCATCGCCTTGAATATCACCCGCTCTAGCATGGGGCTTATCGCCGGGTTCAGCTTCCTGGGCGCCGTCGGCCTCTCCGAGATGTGCTTGATCGCAACCGCCACTTCTCCCTCTCCTGTGAAGGGAAGGCTTCCCGTAAGCATCTGGTAAAGGATGACGCCGGCCGAGTAAAGGTCGGACCTGTCAGTGGCTGTCTCGCCCTTGGCCTGCTCAGGCGATGTGTAGTTTACGGTACCCACCACCATGCCGGTCTGGGTGAGCTCCGCCTCGCTGGTGGCCCTTGCGATTCCGAAATCGGCGATTTTCACCCTGCCGTCCTCGGATATAAGGATGTTGTGTGGTTTTATGTCCCTGTGGACGATGCCGTGGGAATGGGCGTGCCACAGCCCGTCGAGAACCTGGTCCATTATCCTGATGGACCTGCCTACGGGCATCGGACCCCTGTAGCTTCTAATCTGCCTGTCCAGCGAGGTTCCCGATACGAACTCCATCACGATGTAGTTGTCGTCCCCGTCGGATCCCGCGTCGAACACGCTTACGATGTTCGGGTGGGAGAGCTTGGCGACCGAAAGCGCTTCCTTCTTGA
>CAZHKX010000048.1:0-12085 GCA_964532805.1 uncultured Clostridia bacterium | reverse complement strand
TCAAATAGCTCCTGCTCAGTGAACGTATAGTAGTAAGGTGCGATACTAGCGACTGCGTCTGCTCCAATCGACTCCGCATGCTTGGAAAGCTTGACTGCCGATGCGGTGTCAATGGTACCCACCTGGACGATGACAGGGACTCTGCCTGCATTGTGCTCCACTATGATCTCTGCGGCCTTCATCCTCTGCTCCATTGTCATCATCAGCCCGCCGCCGTAAGTGCCGCACACGAACAGTCCGTCTACATGTGGCACCAAGAAGTCGATAGTTTCCTTTATACCCTTCTCGTAGAGCTCTCCCTGCTTCGTAAAGGCAGTTACCATTGGCGGAATAAGACCTTTGATTTCCTTAACGCTCTTACCCATTCTGATTACCTCCGCTTCCTATTGAGTCATCTGCTTTTTTTCCAAAGCTTCCATGACTTTCTTCCCGACTGTGCGTATGTGATCCACCATCAAGCTCTGTGCCAGTTCCGAGTCATGCTTCTTGATCGCCGCCACTATCTTTTCGTGGAAATCGATGGCCAGTGAGCCTGCCGTGGGTATGTATACGGTCGTTTCCATCGCTTTAAGCAGCATATTCTGTATGCTCTTCTCTATCTGGTAAAGGATGCTGTTGCCTGACGCCTCGCAGATTAGGAGGTGGAAGTTAACGTCATGCTCGGACATCTTATCCCAGTCCTCACGTGAGAACGCCTCTTTCATGAAGGTGAACTCGTCCTCTATCCTTTTCAGCTGATCACGAGTAGCGCGCATTGCTGCAAGCCTGATAGAGGAGCTCTCTATGGCTTCGCGCGTTTCAAGCAGCTCCAATATTGTTTTCCCCATCTCTGGGTCTATAGGTATGAAGCGCAGTGATTGGGATAGGAGGTTAGCGTTTATGTCATTTCTAACGAAAGTTCCGCCGCCATGTTTAATCTGTACGACTCCCATTAGTTCGAGCCCTTTTAGAGCCTCCCTTAAGATTGCCCTGCTTACTCCGAGCTCTTCACAGAGAGTTCTTTCAGATGGCAGCCTTTCGCCTGGTTTGATATTCCCATTTATTATCAAACCTCTAAGCTGTTCGACAATGTCATCGTATAGTGTTGTCTTCTCGGCTTGTCTAAGATACATCGCTTACCCCTCCTGGTTGAATCATATGATGGTCAGACCACTTTGTCAATAATAATAAGGCTGTTGCCAACAGGCCAACAGCCAATGACCTACTGTATCCTCATAGCTTTGTCGAACTCCGCCGCAGAGATGAATTGCGGGGCATAGTCGCCACCGGCTGCCCTGATTTGGGCCATGAACCCCCTTAGATGCGTTGAAGATCCATCCTTGAGGTAAGCATACAGCTCTATAAGATCCGCCTTCACAGTATCCTTCACAGCCTCGTTGATGTCGAATATGTCCTTCTCCTCTGCCAGCGCCCCCACCTTAAGTGCCTCCATGGATGACGCCTCGCCCTTTGCCAGCAGCACCGCATAGAGCTCCTGCAGCTTGATGTCGGTAAACACCGCAGGAAGCGTCGCCTTGGCAGGATCAGTTATGCCGTACTTCTCTATGACGAGCCTTACGGCATCGGTGTGCCTCTGTTCGCTTTCCGCGATTTTATCGAATATCCTAAGGCCCCACTTCTCACCGAGGGCATTGTAAATGTCCCTTGCGAGCTTCTCCTCCTCCCGGATGAACCTCAGGTGGGAGCTTTCAGCCGCTGTCAGCTTGACCGCCGCCTCAGCCGGCACGCTTGCCGACAAGCCGAAGAGAATTACAAGCGCTGTGCTTACAAGGATGAAACACGCAATCCTACTAGCCAGCTTCCGGTCCACGATAACGCCTCCCCGCTTGGCATGATGTTCTCGCCCCAATTAACCTACAAGCCAGTCCAGCCCGAGCTCCATAAGCTTTGAGACAGGCGGCTTACCCGTCTTCGGGTCCCAGCCCATCAGCTCATAATAGCTTCTCCTTGCCTCATCGAACTGCCTCTCATCTATCCTGTTGCCGTCGGACGGGCCCCCCTTCAAAGGCTCAAATGCCCTTGCCGGAAGCGAATCATCCTCCTTAGTGAACCCCTCTCTGAAGTTGAAAGCCCTCAGCATGTTTATCCTTCTCTCCCCCAGCTTCATCAGTTCCCAGTGGTTGACGTCCCAGCCGGTGGACATATTCACAAGCGAGACTACATCGCCGGGGCTGAACAGGATGTTTATTCCGAAGCAGAACATGCAGAGGTCGAGCGTGTCCAGTACGCTGTAGAAGCGCTGGGTGTAGGCGACGAGCTTCGCCTTCTCGAAATCCAAATCTTTCATCGGCTCTGTCTTCTCGAAGCCGAAAGACCTGATGGCCTCGGACAGCGGGTCTGCAGACAGTGAGCCGTCATGGTTGGATGACATATGGTCCGCCCCGAACGGATTGACCGCATAGGCCAGCGCCAGCGAGCCCTTAATCCTCGGCATATGTGCCGGAAACTCCTGCTTCTTGCAGCAGACCGCGAGCTTCTCCGCACCTTTCCCGATTTTCGCGGCGGCGCGGTAGGCGCCTTCTGCAAGAAGGTCGCCCAACCCCTTCCTTCCGGCTATCAGCTTGATTGCCTCTATAAGGGCTTCTGCCGAACCGAACCTCAGATCAAGGCCTCCCACATCATCTTTGCTCAGAATTCCCTTCTCGAAACACTCCATCGCGAACGCTATGGTGCCCCCGGCTGAAATCGTGTCTATCCCGTAACGGTTGCAGAGCTCGGCTGCCTTAGCAACCGCAGGCAGGTCGTCAATTCCCAGGTATGAGCCAAGCGCCGCCACCGTCTCATACTCGGGCCCTCCGTACTCAGGGTCCAGCTCGTACGGTTCCTTTGCCTCGACCACCCTCTTGCAGCGCACAGCGCACGCCCAGCAGGCACCGTTCGACTTCAGTATCGTCTCCGTCATCGTTGTGCCCGTTATCTTCTCATACCCTTCGAACACGCCGCTCGTCCAGTTCCTGGTCGGAAGCCCTCCCAGGACCTGGTTGTTTGCGACGCCCCTTGCAGTGCCGTGCTCCCTCAGGGATTTCGTGTGCGGGTGGTCCACGGACCTCTTGGCGCCGTCTCTTGCCATCTTCATAATACCCTCAAGGTCGGCGAACTCCGGCGCCAAAGTACCCCTTACCGCAATCGCCTTGAGGTTCTTCGATCCCATCACGGCGCCCATGCCATTTCTGCCGTTATAGTGCTTGAGCTCGTTTGTTATGCAGGCGAAGCGCACGAGCCTCTCCCCTGCCGGGCCGATTACTGCAACTCTTGCCTTCGCATCGCCCACCTTCGCCCTTATGGCCTCCTGGGCGGCGCCCGTCTCAAGGCCCCATGCCCTTTCCGCATCCACCAGCTCATATTCCCCGTCGTGAATCCAGAGTGCGACTGGCTTTGTGGCCCGCCCGGTGATCACAACCGCGTCGAAGCCCGCATACTTGAGCTCAGTTCCCCAGAACCCGCCGCCCTGGCTGTCCCCGAGGCCGCCCGTAAGAGGGGATTTGGCGGTCACATTGAAGCGCGACGAGCCGCTTATCGGCGTCCCGGTAGTCACCGACGCGGCGAACACCAGGACGTTTCCCGGATCGAAGGCGTCTATGCCCGGTTCCGTCATCTTCAGGGCATAGTAGGCCCCGACTGCGCTTCCGCCCATATACTTCCTGTAAAAAGCCTCTTCCGGCACTTCGACTGAGAACTTGCCTCGGCTTAGGTCTACGTGCAGTATCTTCCCGCAGGCACCTTTCAAGTTGCATACCCTCCTATCATAGGATTCGCAGCAAACGGATGCGGACATTCACTTACCGGCTGGCTTTCAAGCTCCTAGCTCGTTCGGATTTTCGATCAATACTACATTGGATATCCTGATTTCTACATCCATCATGCCTCAGTACGCCAACCCGCTCCCTGAAAATGCATGATTTCGCGACTGCTTATCTAATGGCACCGGCTATCCTACATTCCATCCCCTGTAAGAGCCGAGATGCGCCCCGGACCAGAAAGGGTCCTTGGTCCTTGCTGACTGCACAAACCATTGGACCTCCAGGGTCTTGGCGTAGAAGCGGGCCCTTTTCAGCGTTTCCTCAAGATAAGGATAGGTGTCCATTGCAAGCACGAAAGGAAGCCCGAGATTATAGACCAAGCAGCTAATATCCGTCGCGGGGTCACCGATACCCGCTTCTCCGAAGTCGATTATCCCGGAGATCCTTCCTTCTGTCAGGTCCGCCTTGACGTGATACGGTGCCAGGTCGCCGTGAATGAGCCTGGGCTGGTAACCAAGAGAGAGGCTCCCATCGATGATCGGAGCGAATACGGATTCGATGAACTCGACGCCAGTAGAGGTCAGATGGGAGTACTGAGCCTTCGCCTCCTGATGGAATTGCAGCCAGTCCTCGCGCGTGCGCCTGGCCCCGCTGCTATTGAAGCCCTCCAGAGGAACAGAGTGGATCTCCCCCAGTATCCGGCCCAGCGCCTTGGCCAAGGATACCCGCCCCGCTTCTGTGGTGCGATCAAGAGCGAGCGCTGTCAAGCTCTCCCCGCTTATGTATGAGAAGACTCCGAATCCCTCTCCCTGATGCTTGCATTCGCTCACAGCCGCGATTCCGTGGCTTCTGAGGCGATTCAATAATCCGATTTCGCTTCTCAGCATCTCTGTTGCCCACTCCGCCCTCGGAAAGCGGAAAACGTCGCTGGAGTTGATGATTATTACATGGTTGCAGAGCCCTTCCTCATGTACGGCGACATCAAAGCAATCCAAGTCCTGCACGCCATAATAGTCGGTTATTGCCTGAAGATGCTCCTTGTCCATCATCTCTCCTACGCTCAAACGCCTTCAGTTGATGTCCGGCCGACCCGATCCCCTGCACTGCTTTGCGCCGATGTCAGTCTTGCAACGTTTACATCCTTCTTAATCAAATACCATATGAGGCGACAGAATCCTTCATCCTTCCTGCAATGGGGACGCCCCCTCCAGGCATCCGGCGGACCGGGCCCGGAAGGGGCGTGGGGCATCCATGCTTTCTGTTACGGCTTCCTCAGTTTTCGTACCAAAGTATCCTCCTTAAGCCTAGCCTGCATGGTTTGCCCTCAGGCACCTGCAGCCCAGCCCTGCTCTTCTGAAGCCTGATGTCATGTCCTCCTACCTTGATCCGGTAGTCGACCATCTCGCCGAGGAAGGTGCGCCTGGTGACCGTGCCGGAGAGCCTCCCATCCTCCTCGAGGACGATATCCGAGGGCCTGAATGCGGCCACGGCCTCTCCTGACTTGAACTTCGAGAGATCGGCGTCTTTCGCCTCGGCAAGTATGCCCTCCTGCACCGCCCCCTTTATATAGACCTTCCCCCCGGAGGCTTCGGCCGGTATGAAGTTGGACAGGCCGATGAAGCTGAAAACGAACCTGTTGGCGGGATTGTAGTAGATGTTCACCGGCGTGTCCACCTGCTGCACGACCCCCTCCTTCATGACCAGCATCCTGTCGGACAGGGCCATCGCCTCCGACTGGTCGTGCGTGACGAAGACGATGGTAACGCCGAGCTTCCTCTGCAGGTCCTTGATCTCGAAGCGCATGCTCTCCCTGTTATGTGGGTCGAGGTTCGACAATGGCTCATCTAGGAGCAGGACCCTGGGGTTTAGCGCGATCGCCCTGGCAAGCGCTATCCTCTGCTGCTGGCCGCCGGACAGCTCCCCGGGGAAGCTCTTCTCCAGGCCGGCAAGCCTCGTGTTGGCGAGAGCCTCCCTCGTCCTTCTGTCCACCTCTTCGTGCGTGAGCTTTTTCACCCTAAGTGGAAATGCCACGTTCTCGTACACGCTCATGTGGGGCCAGACCGCGAAGGCCTGGAACACCATGCCGAAGCCCCTCTTCTCCGAAGGAAGATAGTACTTCCTCGAGCTGGACGAGACCAGGGTATCTCCCACATACATCTCCCCATCGTCCAGGTCCTCGAATCCTGCCAGCATCCTCAGCGTCGTAGTCTTGCCGCAGCCTGAGGGGCCGAGGAAGGAGAAGCACTCCCCCTGTTTGATCTCAAGGTTCAGCCTGTCCACCGCGGTAACCTCGCCGAAGCGCTTCGTGACGTCGACGAGCCTAATGTTATCAGCCACCTGAAGGCCCCCTCTCATTTATGCTAAGCGCCTTCCTTATAAGCATCTCGCCGGCGACGATTATGACCAGAGCGAGCGTCGCAAGCGCGCAGGCGAGCACCGTCTCGCCGTCCTCATTGAGCGCATAGATGGCGACGCCAATGGTCCTCGTCCTGGGCCCGTACAGGAGCACCGAGGTGGTAAGCTCCCTTAGCGCGGGGAGGAATATCAGGAAGAAGGCCGCAACCATTCCCGGCCTTATTAGAGGAAGCACGATGTCCTTCATCGATTGCCAGTGGGTGGCTCCGCATGAGCGGGCCGCCTCCTCAAGCGAATCGTGCACCTGCTCCAGCGCCGCCGAGTTGGATTTGATTGAAAACGCCATGTACCTGGCTATGTAGGCTACGAATATGATCCATGTGGTGTTGTAGAGGTTTATCCCCAGCTTGCCGCTCCATGTGAGTATCACGCCCAGGGCTATCACGGTCCCCGGCACGGAGAACGGCAGCACGCCGAGGAATTCCAGTATGAACTTGCCCTTCACCTTCATCTTCACGATGACGTAGGAGATCATCGTGCCCGCAAGCATGGTCACGAACGCGGCCCCCATCGAAAGAAGGAGGCTGTTTGAGACCGCCTGCCTTGTCATGCGCCAGTTCAGTATGTACTCGAAGTTCTTAAGCGTCATGTTCTTCAGCTCGAAAGGAAGGCCGTAAGTCTTCAGCGAGCCGACGAGCACTATCGTAATCGTGGGCATTATGACGGTTATGAAGATGTACAGAAGGCAGAGAAGCAGCACCGGCGTCTTGGACCTTCTGAGCTTCATCAGCATCGGCCTCATGCTCTTGCCGGCTATGATCGAGTACCTGCCGCTTTTGAGCACCACCCTTTGCAGGTAGAGTATGAGCGCGGCGGATGCTATCAGTATGGTGGCAAGCACCGTGCCGGTCCTGATTGACGCGAAGCTTCCTCCGCTTGAGTGGATCTTCCGGTAGATGAGCGTAGGTATATTGTAGAAGCCTATCTCGGTGCCCAGTATCGCAGGCACCCCGAAGTGGGCGAGCGAATAGAGCGCGATTAGGAGCGCGCCTGCCACGATGCTGGGCATGATGAGCGGGAAGGTGATCTTCCTTGTAATCGTGGCCAGCGGTATGCCCGATATCCTTGCCGATTCCTCCAACGTCGGGTCCATCCTCTCAAGGGCCGCAGACACCTGCATGAACACGAACGGGAACAGGTACATCGTCTCCACGATTATTATCCCCGCCACGCTGTAGATGTTGAAAAGCGGGGAGTCCGTGTTGAAGGCGTCCATGAACATCCTGTTGATGTAGCCTCCCCTCGGGGACAGAAGCACCTTCCATGCGATTGCCCCAATGAACGAGGGCAGCATGAACGGGATTATGAACAGAAGCTTCATGAAGTTCTTGAACGGCAGGTCCGTCCTTACGACGAGATACGAGAACAATACGCCGAGGAAAGTCCCCAATCCAGTCACACCAAGCGCGATTATCAGGGAGTTTCTTAGCGCCATGTAGGTGTCCGGCTCCGAGAGGATCTTTATCACATCGCCGATGTTCACCTTGCCGTCCGCGGTGAAGGCGTTAAACAGGATCATGAAAACAGGGACCGCCACGATTACGACCAGTATGCCGATCGAAAGCGCGAGCACTATCTCTGCGCCGCCAATGCGCCTTCCTCCGCTTCTGGGAATATCCAGAGAAGACATCACAGCACCTCCTCCCTTGCCTTGTCGGAGTCGAACCACTTCATCCTCGAGAACTGAACGAAGCAATCCTCGCCGGGTTCCATCACGAGCCCCTTCTCCAGGGCCTCATGGGTGTCTATCTGCGCCCTTACCTCCGAGGTGCCTAGCGCCAGCCTGTAGTCGAAGTTGTGTCCGAGGTATGCCACCCTCAGCACCCTGGCGCGGACGCCGGAGTCCTTTGACAGCGACACATCAGACGGCCTGCATGCAAGCGTGGCGGGCCCGTCCGGAAGCCCGGTCGATGCCGCCATTAGCTCCCTTGTGCCCTTCAGGTATGCCGTATCCGACCTGATCTCCGCCTGCACGAAGTTCGACACCCCCATGAACTTGTATATATAGCTGTCCGCCGGGTCGTCGTATAGCTGCTCGGGGGTCCCGACCTGCCGCACCGCCCCGTTCTTGTCGAAAACGAGCAGGCGGTCCGATATCGCCAGCGCCACGTCCTGGTCGTGCGTGACGTAGAGTATGCTGACGCCATACTCTTTCTGCAGGACCTTTATCTCGAAGCGCATCTCCTCCCTGAGGTTTGCGTCGAGGTTGTTAAGGGGCTCGTCCAGAAGCAGCACTGCGGGCTTGGAGACCAACGCCCTTGCCAGCGCAACCCTCTGCTGCTGGCCGCCAGACAGCTGGAACGGAAGGCGCTTCTCGTAGCTTGCCAGCCCCACTTGCGAGATCGCCTTCATGGTGCGCTCCTGAAGCTCACCCTTGGGCGCCTTCTTTATCTGGAGCGGATACGCGACGTTCTGGAAAACGGTCTTGTGGGGCCAGACCGCGTAATCCTGGAAAACGACGCCGATTCCCCTCTGCTCAGGGGCGACCGAGAAGTGCCTCTGGCCGTTTGCCACCAGCCTGTCGCCTATGTAGATCTCACCTTTGTCCGGCCTTTCGAAGCCCGCGATCATCCTCAGGATGACCGTCTTGCCGCAGCCGGAAGGCCCCAGGAAGGTGAAGCACTCGCCCTCGTTTATTGTCATGGAGAATCCTTTGACTACGTCCTTCCTGCCGTAGGATTTCCATACGTCCTTCAAGACGATCTGTGCCAAGCTTTCCACCTCTTCTCTGTCTTGCCGCGGCCATCCCGGCCGCATGCCTATGCCAGGCCCCCGCAGCCGTGGTCTTTGCTAAGCCGCGGGGGCCAAGTGCGTCCGCTTACTTCAAAAGGGCTTGTTACTTGGTCATTATGCTGGTGAACTTCTCGATGGTAGCCTCTTTTTCAGCCATGAGCTTGAGATAGTCGAGCTTCATCGCCCTCTTCTCGGCCTCTGCGGGGGTGACTAGGCCCACTCCCTTGGCTATGGGCACGTCGGCCCTGATGGGAAGGGTGAAGGATTCCGCGACGAGGGTCTGGCCCTCGACTGAAAGGAGGAAGTCTATGAACAGCTTAGCCGCCTCTATGTTCTTCGTGCCTTTGAGTATCGCCACGGGGCTTGGGATTACAAGCATCTTATCCAGGTAGGCGAAGCCTAGCGAGGCTCCTTCCTGAACCTTGTTGATGACGATATAGTCTACGCCTAGGCATGCCTTGAGGTCTCCGATGGCGGTGTCGTCAACGACCTGTCCGGACCCCTGGCCCATGAGTGCGCCGTTTGCGCGCAGCTTCTGGATGTACTCCCAACCGAGGTTCTCCACGATCATGCCGACGGAGACCATGGCCGTGCCGGAAAGCGCGGGGTTTGCGATCGCAAAGCCGCCCTTAAACTCCGGCTTAAGGAGGTCATCCCAGGTCTTGGGGGGCGTCTTCACCTTGTTGGTGTTGTAGGCGACGCCCAGGGTGCCTAGCCTTGCTGGCGTGAAGTATCCGTCCTTGTCCTTCACTGGGGAGACTATGTTCTTAGCCTCGGGCGAGATGTAGGGCTCGAGCGCGCCCTGGTTCTTCATCTGATAGAAGTCGGGCACCTCCGAGGTCCACAGGACGTCGCATACCAGCGCGTTCGCCTGCTTCTCGGTCGCTATCTTCGCCATGAGCTTGCCTGCGCCTGCCGAGTAATAGTCCACCTGGACGCCGGGGTTCTTCTTCGTGAACGCCGTGATTAGGTCCGCGATGAGGACTTCCTTCATGGAGGTGTAGATCATAAGCTGCATCTTCGGGGCCGCCGCCGCTATGATCGAAAGGCCAAGGACTGCGATGAGTACCAGGGAAGTAATCAAGCGCTTCATTGAGGCACCCTCCTAAAAAGTGTTTGGTCGCTAAGGACATGTCCTTGAGCACAATCTAAGGCAGCGATCAGCAACAATCATAGAGTACAGGCGTACTAAAAACGCGGAAAACCGGCCAGTACTTTAGTACTTCACTATCCTGCCTGCAGTTTCCTTGCACCCTTCGTAAGTTCTTTTTTAGGGATTCCTCCGTTTTGCTATACTTGAATCGTTCGCCCACCCAAGAAAGATGATATGGCATGCTTGCCGATGGAGGTCAGATGGCTCCACCTTCGAAGAAGTCGAAGCTGTACAGGATGCTCCTGCCTGCGGTCGCACTGGCCGTGGCCTTCGGCCTTCTCTACGCCTATTACATCGACAGCGTCTACAGAAGCGGCGACGAGGTGGAGGAGTTCGCAAGATATCTTTCGGCATCGGCGGCATCCTCCGTCGGCGCGCGGCTTAGGTCCATAGAGGAGATCTCCTTTCAGTTCATCGCCAACAGGGACCTGAACGAGGCCCTGTCAGACTACTCCGACCAGCAGGACAAGTACCAGGTGGCGCAGTATAACATGTCCTTCGCGAATTTCCTAGAAGGGCAGGCTTTCATAAGGCCCGAGATCATCGACGCCGTGTTCTGGGACTATGACGACGCAGCCAAGAAGGCACTCACCATGAGCGAAGTCATGTTCAATGATTCGGTGAGCTCTCTGAAGATGAGCGAGTTCGCGGCGGAGATACGGGCTGCGGGCGGCGCTCCGGTCTGGACCGATTCCGTCCGGGTCGAGCCGGCAATGAAGGACAGCCTTCTCATCGGAAGGATCGTGAAGCACACCTTCAAGGACAGCCCCATCGGCTACCTTATCATGATGATCGACAGGAAGTTCCTGTTGGACGCTGTAAAGCAGGCTGCGGACGCAGAACTCTACTATTCCATAGGCTCCTTGCGGGAAGACTTCATCGGGCTCTTCTCGGGCTCAGGCGCGGACGCAATGATAATGGCCGGTACCGGCGATGAGGAGCTTATAGCGGAAGCTTACAGGAATCTCGGTGTCGGCTCGTTAATCCCCGGCTCGCAGTCAGGGCCGCAGCTATATGCGTCAGACATAGACGGGGACAGGCACCTATTCATGGTCAGCACCGTGCCCGAGACCGGATGGAAGCTTGTGGTGCCGATGATGCTTAGGGCCTCAACCGGATACCTGTTCAGGACCAACAGGGTATTCGCAAGGAACATCGCGATAGGCGCGGTCGCCATACTTGTGTTCATCGGGCTCTTCTACGCCTGGATAAGAAGAAGCGGCAAGGAGAGGCTAATCGCGGAAGGCAAGCCTGCAGGTGTCGGTCCGTCCCTTGAGGGAATTGAGGGGGCAGGATTGCCAAAGCCCCAGGATGGGCCACCGGATGCTCCTACGGACGGCCAGGCATCTTCGATGAGCGACGGATGTCCCGACATGGCTACGGCGGTAGCGCGTGACAAGTCCGGAGTTCTGGCAGGCCTCACGGAAAAGGAGCTCAGGCTTCTGTGCCTCATAGCCAGGGGCTATTCTAACAAGAAGATCGCCGATACTATCTTCGTCGCCGAGCAGACCGTGAAGAACAGCTGCAGTGCACTTTATCAGAAGCTGGGCGTAGAAGACAGGGTCGGAGCGTCGGTGCTTGCCACTAAACTTGGTCTTCCCTTAGAAGGTGACGAAGGCAGGGGCCAGTAAATCCGACCCCTGCCTCTTTGACCGATATCTTACCTCATCACTGCCTCCCGCTTGCGGTAAGCACGTCCAACACCTTCCTCACAGAGGCAAAGTTGCTCCTTAGGTTGCTCTCCTTCGTCTGCCCTCCTGTATGGGGCGTCAGGATGCAGTTTCTAAGTTCAGCGAAGGGAGATCCGCCAACTATGGGCTCGTTCTCGAAGACATCGAGCGCGGCGCCTGCTATTCGGCCCTCCTTCAATGCGACATATAGGGCACCCTCGTCTATAAGGCCTCCCCTGGAGGTGTTTATGAGGTATGCCGTCTTCTTCATTAGCGCGATGCGGGCGGCGTCGACTATGTAGTGGGTTTCGGAGGAATGGGGCACATGAAGCGAGATGAAGTCCGAAGCAGCCATGAGATCTTCCATCTCCACG
>CAZHKX010000047.1:495-12393 GCA_964532805.1 uncultured Clostridia bacterium | reverse complement strand
TGCGCTCCTTCGGCAGGGACGAGGAAGGGACGGCAAGGACGATAATGGCGGAGCTAGTAAAAGACAGGGGCGAGGCCGGCCTGCTGGATCTGATTATGGGGCAGACAGAGGGCCTGCTGTTCGACAACAGGGTGCTCTTCGCAGCCTCGGGGGCGAAGCCTGGCGCCGGGCAGAGATACCTTTCCGATATACTTGCATGGGAGGCGCTCCCCGATGGCCTTCCGAGAAGGCTTGCTAGGGCGGCGCTTGAAATCGAAGGCGTGAGCTTGGGGGGCCACAGCCTGGTCAATTCCGGCGCCGTGCTCATCTCCAAGCATTAGCGGCGATATGGTAAGATAATATAGTTATACAGTATTAGAGGTGGTTTGATTGTTCGGGTTCCTAAAGAAGGCGTTCGACCCCACAAAGAAGGAGCTGGCAAACCTCGCCGATATAGCGGCGAGGGTGCAATCCCTCGAACCCAGGATGAAAGGGCTCACAGACGAGGGGCTCCTTGGCCTCACCCCGGAGTTCAGGGCAAGGCTGGAGGGTGGAGAGCCTATAGATTCGGTCATGCCGGAGGCGTTCGCCGCAGTCAGGGAGGCCTCGGTGAGGACTCTCGGACTAAGGCACTTCGACGTGCAGGTCATGGGAGCCGCCGTGCTCCACATGGGCCGCATAGCAGAGATGAAGACTGGCGAGGGCAAGACCCTTGCCGCGACCATGCCCGCATACCTTAACGCCCTGTCAGGAAAGGGCGTGCACATAGTCACTGTGAACGACTACCTCGCCTCTCGCGACGCGGCATGGATGGGGCCCGTCTACAGGGCCCTCGGCCTTACGGTAGGGACCATAGTGCACGACCAGACGCCCCAGCTGAGGCGCGAGCAGTACATGTGCGACATCACCTACGGGACCAACAACGAGTTCGGCTTCGACTACCTCAGGGACAACATGGTGACGACCCTGGAGAACAGGGTGCAGAGGGGCCACAACTACGCGATAGTAGACGAGGTGGACTCCATACTCATCGACGAGGCCAGGACCCCGCTCATCATCTCGGGGCAGGCGGAGGACTCGGGACCTACCTATGCCACATTCGCAAGGATCGCCCTTGCGCTGGAGCCCGACACGGACTACACGGTGGACGAGAAGGCAAGGACCGTCTCGATCAATGAATCGGGCATAGACAAGATAGAAAAGCGCATCAACGTGGAGAACCTCTACGATGAGGCGAACATAGAGCTGATGCACCATGCGCAGGCTGCGCTTAAGGCGAAGGCGCTTTTCAGGCGCGACCGCGACTACATAGTAAGCCCGGACGGGCAGGTCATCATCGTCGACGAGTTCACAGGCAGGCTCATGCAGGGCCGCCGCTACTCCGACGGGCTGCACCAGGCGATTGAGGCGAAGGAGGGGGTCAAGGTCCAGGAGGAGCACAGGACCATGGCCACCATAACCTTCCAGAACTACTTCAGGATGTACTCCAAACTCGCCGGCATGACGGGCACCGCCAAGACCGAAGAGGACGAGTTCAGGAGCATCTACGGCCTCGATGTAGTCGAGATACCCACCGCCAAGCCCATGATAAGGGCGGACCACCCCGATGCCGTGTTCAAGACCCAGAAGTCCAAGTGGCTGAGCGTAGTGGACGAAATCGCCGCCTGCCATGAGAAGGGCCAGCCCGTGCTCGTCGGCACCGTCAGCATAGAGAAGAGCGAGCTTGTCTCCGAGCTACTTAAGCGCAGGGGCGTGAAGCACCAGGTGCTAAACGCAAAGTACCACGAGAAGGAAGCGGAGATAATAAAGCTCGCCGGCCAGAAGGACGCGGTAACAATAGCCACGAACATGGCAGGGCGCGGCACGGACATCGTGCTCGGCGACGGGGTACAGGCCCTGGGCGGCCTTCACGTGATAGGCACCGAAAGGCACGAGAGCAGGCGAATAGACAACCAGCTGAGGGGCCGCTCAGGCAGGCAGGGAGACCCTGGCTCGTCCAGGTTCTACGTGGCCATGGACGATGACCTCATGAGGCTCTTCGGCGGGGAGAACATCGGTAAGATCCTAGGCGCGATAGGCTGGAAAGAGGGCGACGCCATAGAGCATCCCCAGCTTTCCAGGCAGATAGAGGCGGCACAGAAGAGAGTCGAGTCCCGCCACTTCGAGATGAGAAAGCACCTCCTGCAGTACGACGACGTCATGAACAAGCAGCGCGAGGCCATCTACGCCCAGAGGGACGCGATACTAAGGGGCGAGGACATAAGGGCGAAGGCGCTGGAGCTGAGCGAGAAGACCGCGGAGGGGCTTGTAAGGGCGTTCGCTGACGAGAAGTCATATCCCGAGGAATGGGACCTGACGGGCCTCGCCGAGCAGATATCGGCGCTCATCGGAAGGCGCATAGAGCCCTCAAAGCTCAAGGCGTCAGACTGGAAGGGCCTCATCGAGGCGGTGGACGGCGTCATCGCGGAATCCTACCAGGCAAGGGAGCAGGAGGTCGGGGAGGACCGCATGAGGCAGCTCGAAAGGGCCGTCATGCTCTATCTCATAGACAACAAGTGGGTCGACCACCTGTCGAACCTTGAGCTTCTCAAAGAGGGCATCGGCCTTCGTGCCTACGGTCACCAGGACCCGCTCCTGGAGTATCGCAAGGAGACATACAACATGTTCAACGACATGCTCCAGGCGGTAGGCGAGGACTTCATCAAGCTCATAATGAGGGTGAAGGTCCGCGAGGAGAGCGAGGGCGAGGTCCAGGCGCCCGCGAAGTCCGTCTACAAGAACGTCGCGACCAACAGGTCCTCAGAGGGGCCCAAGGCGCCGGTCAAATCTGGTGATAAGGTCGGGCGCAACGACCCGTGCCCGTGCGGCAGCGGCAAGAAGTACAAGAAGTGCTGCGGCATAGGCAAGTAGTCTTTTTCGGAAGGGAAATGTAAGGCATATGAGAGCAGAGCTTTCGGCACCGATACAGGGGCTTCAGACGCGCATAGAAGAGATGCGCGCCTACTTGCACATAGACGACAAGGCAAGGCAGCTTTCCGAGCTTCAGGGGGAGACCGCGAAGCCCGGCCTCTGGGACGACAGGGATGCGGCCCAGAAGCTCATGCAGAGGATATCCTCGGTGGAAGGCTACATAACGAAGTACAACTCGCTCAAAGCGAAGCTCGAGGACACGATCGCCCTTGCGGAGCTCGCCGACGAAGAGGACGACGCAGACGCCATCGAGGAGACGATGGGCATGATCAGGTCGCTGACCAAGGAGGTCGAGCATGCCGAGATGGCGAGCATGCTCTCAGGGGAGTATGATTCCGGGGACGTCATAGTCTCCATCCACCCGGGAGCCGGCGGCACCGAGAGCAACGACTGGGCCCAGATGCTCTACCGCATGTACACGCGTTGGGCCGAGCGCAGCGGCTTTGAAGTGGAAGTGGCCGACTTCCAGCCCGGCGACGAGGCGGGCTTAAAAAGCGCCACTTTCTTCATAAAGGGCGAGAACGCCTTCGGCTACATGAAGTCCGAGAAGGGCGTACACAGGCTCGTAAGGATATCCCCGTTCGACGCCTCGGCTAGAAGGCACACCTCCTTCGTATCGGTGGACGTGCTCCCCGAGTTCAAGGACGCGGAGGTGGAGATTAACCAGGAGGACCTGAAGATAGACACCTACAGGTCCGGTGGCGCCGGCGGCCAGCACGTCAACAAGACCGAAAGCGCCATCAGGATAACCCATATACCGACCGGCATCATCGTCTCCTGCCAGAACGAGAGGTCGCAGTACAACAACAAGGAAGTTGCCATGCGCATCCTGAAGTCGAGGCTCCTTGAAAGGCAGAGGGAGGAGCAGGAGAGGAAGCTTCAGGAGATGAGGGGCGATCATATGGAGATCGCCTGGGGCAGCCAGATAAGATCCTACGTTTTCCAGCCCTACACCATGGTGAAGGACCACAGGACAGGATGGGAGACCGGCGACATCGCATCGGTGATGGACGGCGAGCTCGACGAGCTCATCGAGGCATACCTGAGGATGATGGTCGCATCGGCCCACAAGGTCTAGGTCGAAAGGCGGGTCAGCATGGGAAGCTTGAAAGGCAGGGCAAGACTGGCCGCAGCGCTGCTTATTGCGGCCGCGGTGGCGGTATCGGCATGGGCGGGCCTCGAAAGGAATGCAAGGGAGCGCTCTTACGCAAGCGTGGACATCTGCCTGGACTTCGAGGACTTCTCCTCGATTGCCGCCAGATGGCCTGCCGGCTCCGATGCCTACTGGCTCGAGATGAAGAAGGCGGGGGCGGACTCGGCCTCGGTACCTGAGGCTACCCTTCGCTGGCTGGAGGATGCGGGATATATCGGAATAAGCCCGCTTGATTCCGACGGTGCGCTCACAAGGGCCCTCGTCGTGCCAAAGGACGTAACCGCGTCAGCCATGCTGGAAGGCAGGCTGAGATCGCGCCTCGACTCCATGGTGGAGCAGGTTCAGGGCGGCTATGTGGTGTCAGGCCTCACCGTCGAGCAGGTCAGGGGCATAAATATAGGCCCCAACGATTATATGGCCGCAGCTGTCAGAAAAGCAGGACTTGCTGTAGTCCTCAAGCTCTCCGCGTTCGGCGGGTTCGACTCCGGTTGGGTGGAAGGCGCCTTGAAGGGGGCCATCGGTTCCGGCAGCGCCGTGCTTTTCACCGAGAAGACGGTCGGCGGATACCCCAACAGGCTTGAGGAGGCGGCTGACGCGCTTAAGGGCGCAGGCGCGGTCCTTGGCAGGATAGAGTTCGCCAAGCAGCTGGGATCCGATGAGCTTGCCGAGTACATGTACCCGAACGTCGTGGCAGTACACAGCATCACGCCTGAGGAGCTGGCAAAGGGCATGCAGATGGACATAGCCGCCGACAGGTTCGCCCTCGCCGCAAGGGAGAGGAACATGCGGCTTCTGTACGTGAACCCATTCCGCTATGCAGGCGAGCAGGCAGATGTACCGCAGTTCAACATCGACTATGTGAAGGCAATCGAGGGAAGGCTTGAGTCTCAGGGGCTCGCCTCAGCAAGCGCCGCGCTCGCCCCTCCCACAGATGGTCCCGACAGGAGGATACTGCTTATCGCGACCGCAATCGGCGCATCTGCCGCGGCGTATCTCATATTGCTCGAGTTCATGCCCGGATACGCACTCATACTTACCGCCGTGGCAGCCGCGCTTCAGCTAATCGCCGCGACCGCGCTTCCTGAAAGCTTCGGAAGGATTCTCATCCCATTCTTCGCCGCAGTGGCTATGCCCTGCCTTGCAGCCCTCGCCTGGATCCGCATGATGAAGGGGGCAAAGGGTGAGGGTATAGTAAAACCGCTGCTCGCCTGGGCCATGGCCTCCGCGATTAGCGTAGCAGGGGGGCTCATGCTTGCATCCCCTGCCGCAGATGCCGCAAGGATGCTCGGCATAGGGGTCTTCTCCGGTGTGAAGCTCGCTCAGGTGCTCCCCCTGGGATTCGCCCTCATTGCCTTCTGGGCCGTCGTGATGGCAGGGCCTAAGGGAAGGGGCATCGCCGGTGAAGCGCGCTATCTTGGGATGCAGCCGATTCTCTGGTGGCAGGCCGCCGTGGTCGGAATCGCGGGCCTTGCCGGCCTATACATGGTCATGAGGTCCGGCAACGCAAACCCCGGCATGGTAAGCGGCGTCGAGGAGCTGATAAGGGAGACGCTTGCCAGGCTTCTTACGATCAGGCCCAGGAACAAGGAGATATTCATTGGCCACCCGGCGCTCATCTGCGCGGGGTTTCTGATAGCAGCTGACCAGAAGGCGCTGGCGCTTGCGGCCTTCGTCCTTGGCATGGTCGGGCAGGTCTCGATGGTTAACACCTTCATGCACCTTCACACGCCGGTATATGTCAGCGCGGTGCGCACGGCGCTGGGGCTGGGCATCGGCCTTGCCTTCGGCTTGGCTGCCATGGTGGTTCTTAAGTGGGCCCTTGCGTTCATGAGAGGGAAGGGGCTTCTTAGATGAAGGTGAAGAGGCTCGCCATAAACGGATACTACGGTATGGGAAACGCCGGCGACGAGGCGGTGCTTGCTTGCGCCCTCGCACAGATAAGAAGGATTGCACCCTCCATCGAGGTGACAGTGCTGTCGGCAGACCCCGCCGCGACATCGGGGATGTACTCCGTGAGCTCGGTCCCGAGGAAGGGCTTCGGCGCCCTTAAAGCGATAGCATCCTCGGACCTGTACGTCTCCGGGGGAGGCAGCCTCCTTCAGGATGCGACGTCGGCGGCATCAATACTCTACTACCTTGCGCTCATGGCGGCATCCAAGCTCTCAGGGAGGAAATATGCCGTGTTCGTAAACGGCATAGGCCCTGTCAATAGGGGATGGGCCAGGAACATGGTGAGGATGGCCTCAGAGGGGGCATCCAGCATAAGCGTAAGGGACGCAGGCTCGTCCCGGTTCCTGAAGAGCATAGGCGTCAGGCGCGAAGACATCCTGATTTCGGCAGACCCGGTGTTTGCGATAGAGCCCAAGGGGAAATCCGATGTGCTTGAGGCTGTCGAGGCTAAGTCCGGGGGTAAGGCGGCCCGCTACCTTGAGGACAATGCAGGGAAGCTTGCTATCATAGCGCTTAGAAGCTGGAGGGGCCTGGATGGCGGGACCGTCGCCCTCTGCTCGATGGCGGAGGCGCTCAGAAGGGCGGGCTTCGCCCCCGTCGGCCTCGCCTTCCAGCCGGGATACGACGAGGAGCCGACCCGGTCTGCGCTTAGCCGCTGCGGCGATGATGTACCTATGATTCCCTGCAGCTTCCATCCGGAGGTGACTGCGGGCATCTTCTCGCTGGCCGGGATCACTGTCGGCATGAGACTTCACAGCCTGATAATGTCAGCTGCCGCGGGGGTTCCCGCTTTCGGCTTAAGCTACGACCCGAAGGTGGACGCGCTCTATGAGATGCTGCCTCTGGGAAGGTGCGTAAGCGTGGAGAGGCTGTCGGCCGAAGGCACCGGAGCCCTTGAGGATATGCTTCGTTCACTTGATTCATACAGGTCCAGGCTCTTCCAGACCCTGCCGGCCGTAAGGCAGAGGGCGGAGGGCGCGGCGGAGTTCATGCTCAGAAAGGCGGAGGGCAGATGAGCGCGATTGCAAAGGCAAGGGCCAGGGGAAGGCTGTTCGGCATGGACGTGGACCTCATAGGGCTTGTCGAGGCGACGCGCCTTGCCATGGGCCTTGTCGGAGGCGCTGGCGGATACATCGTGACCCTAAACCCAGAGATGTGCATGAAGTCGCTGGAGGATGAGGTTTTCCTGAAGGCCGTAAGGGAAGCTGCCATCGTGGTGCCTGACGGCATAGGGTCGGTATGGGCATTGAGGAGGCTGGGCTACAGGGCGGCTGAGAAGGTGCCGGGAATCGAGCTTGCCGAGTCGCTTGTTGCGGCGGCGGCCGAGGAAGATGTGCCGGTATATCTCATCGGCGCAAAGCCTGGGGTGGCGGACAGGGCGGCGTCGAACCTGGTCCTTAAGCACAAGGGCTTAAGGGTCGTCGGCGTCAGGGACGGCTATTATGACATGGCGGATGAGGGCAAGGTGGCCTCGGCGGTGGCGGCATCGGGGGCGGGGCTCGTGCTCGTCGCGATGGGAGCCGGCAGGCAGGAGCTGTTCATGCGCGCGGCCTCGAAGCTCGCGCCGTCTGCCGTATTCATCGGCATAGGAGGAAGCTTCGACGTCTTCGCAGGAGACGTCGAGCGTGCCCCGAGGATTGTCAGGGCGCTTAACCTCGAGTGGCTGTACAGGGGCCTTTCGGACAGGGCGAGGATCAGGCGGCTCATGAAGCTTCCGGGCTTTGCGGCGACGGTGCTTTTCAAGCCCGGCCTTTCAAGGCATGGGGCAGGCCGATAGCGACAAGTACATTCTGGGTCAGGAGGTGCGGCATGGCGGCACTTGGCAGCAAAGAGACGGAGATCATCAGGGAGATGGCGCTTCTTATGAGGCAGGACATCCTGCGCATGGTGGCGCAGGCAGGCTCGGGGCATCCGGGAGGCTCGCTTTCCGCGGCCGACATACTCGCGGTGCTCTACTTCCATGAGATGAAAATAGACCCCAAGAACCCAAAGGATCCCGACAGGGACCGCTTCGTGCTCTCCAAGGGGCACGCGTCGCCCGTCCTATACGCGGCGCTGGCAAGGCGTGGCTTCATACCTGTGGAGGAGCTTTCGACCTTCAGGAGGATAGATTCCAGGCTTCAGGGGCATCCTTCGATGAAGGCACTCCCGTTCGTGGAGATGTCCACCGGCTCGCTCGGCCAGGGCATATCGGCAGCCAACGGCATGGCGATCGCCGCAAAGATGGACTCGCGGCCGACAAGGGTGTATGTGATGATAGGCGACGGAGAGCTTCAGGAGGGCGAGCTCTGGGAGGCTGCAATGACCGCAAGCCACAGGAAGCTCGACAACCTCGTCGCCATCCTCGATTACAACGGCCTGCAAATCGACGGCAGGATAGAGGACGTGAAGTCGCTTACCGGCATAAAGGAGAGGTTTGCGGCCTTCGGCTGGCATGTCATAGAGGCGGACGGGCACGATGTGGAGGCGGTCGCCTTGGCCTTGGAAGAGGCCAGGGGTATGAAGAGCAAGCCTTCGGTGATAATAGCACGGACGGTTAAGGGCAAGGGCGTCTCCTTCATGGAGGGCCAGGCCTCATGGCACGGCACAGCACCGAAGCCCGACCAGCTGGAACAGGCGCTGGGCGAGCTTCGCGGGGAGGTGTAGGGTATGGCAGAGCTTATCGCGACAAGGGCGGCATACGGCAAGGCGCTGGCCGAGCTGGGGGAGAAGCACCAGGACGTGGTAGTGCTGGACGCTGACCTCTCCAAGTCGACCATGACTTACGAGTTCGCCAAGAAGTTCCCTGAGAGGTTCGTCCAGATGGGCATATCCGAGCAGGACATGATGGCGACGGCAGCAGGCATCGCCACCATGGGCAAGAAGGTCTTCGCCTCCACTTTCGCCATATTCGCGGCCGGAAGGGCCTATGACCAGGTTAGGAACTCGATTGCCTACCCCAGGCTGGACGTCAAGGTCTGCGCAACGCACGCCGGCCTTTCGGTCGGCGAGGACGGGGCCTCGCACCAGATGGTGGAGGATCTCGCGCTCATGAGGGCTGTGCCCGGCATGACCGTGCTCTGCCCGTCTGACGCAGCTTCGACGCGCTGGGCTGTGGAGGCCGCCTACTGGCACCACGGGCCGGTGTACGTAAGGCTCGGCAGGGCCCCGGTGCCCCAGTATCATGGCGAGTTCTCGAAGTTCGGCATCGGCGAGGGCGTTATCCTGAAAAGGGGCAGCGACGTCTCTATCATCGCCTGCGGCATGCTGGTCGGCCCCGCGCTTGAGGCGGCGGAGCTTCTGCTGACAGAGGGCATATCCGCCGGCGTGATAGACATGGTGTCGATCAAGCCGCTTGACGAGGCTCTTGTGCTTGAAGAGGCGGCAAGGTGCGGCGCTATAGTGACCGCAGAGGAACACAATATAATAGGGGGGCTCGGAGGCGCCGTGGCCGAGGCGGTCACATCCTCAAGGCCCGTGCCTGTGATAAGGGTGGGCGTGAAGGACACCTTCGGGGAATCCGGCAAGCCCGAGCAGCTCATGGTAAAATACGGACTCGCTGCGTCCGACATAGCGGCAGCGGCAAGAAGGGCGGTCGCCATGAAGGCGCGGGCCTGATTGCCTGAGGGGATGAGCTTTGGTCCATCTTAAGGGCGTAGGGAAGATATTCAGCAATACGGTCGTCGCTCTAAGCGAGGTCGACCTGGACATAAGAAAGGGCGATTTCGCCTTCCTGGTCGGCCCGTCCGGGGCGGGCAAGTCGACGCTACTGACGATACTGTACAGGGGGATAAAGCCCACCAGGGGCAGCGTCATGGTAAACGGCGTGGACGTAAAGGAGCTCAAGCACCACGAGGTGCCCGAGTTCCGAAGGCGCATCGGCGTCATTTTCCAGGACTTCAAGCTGCTGCCCGACAGGAACGTGTTCAACAACGTCGCCTTCGCCCTGGAGGTGATCGAGGCGCATCCGAAGGACATCGCAAAAAGGGTAGGGAAGGCCCTTGACCTTGTCGGGCTCACCGGCAAGGCCAAGGCGAAGCCATTTCAGCTCTCAGGCGGCGAGCAGCAGAGGGTCTCCATCGCAAGGGCGATAGTCAACGACCCCATACTGGTGCTGGCTGACGAGCCTACGGGAAACCTGGACCCTGAGACCTCGAGGGACATCATGCAGCTTCTAAGCGACATCAACGAGCTCGGCTCCACAGTCATATGCGCGACGCACAACAAGTCGATCGTCGACGAGATGCGCCGCAGGGTCATAGAGATGGAGCACGGCAGGATCATAAGAGACGAGAGAAGGGGAGTGTACAGCTTTGAAGGCCCGCTCAATTAGGCTCATCGCAAGCCAGACGGCGAGGGGCCTTCTCAGGAACTTCGCCTTCATGGCGCTTATCATAGTGGCGGCGTGCATGTTCGTGCTGGGCTCCACCTTCGCGGTGGCATTGAACGTCACTAACATCGGCATACAGATGCAAAGGCAGATCGAGATCAAGGCCTTCCTTGTCGACGGGTTCAAGGGCACTGAGGCGCTCGCCGGCAAGATCAAGGCCATATCCGGCGTCCGTGACGCCATCTACATCTCAAGCGACCAGGCGCTGAAGGACATGTCCGAGGACTACCCGGACTATAGGGAGGTAATAAAGTCCCTTCCCGAAAACCCGCTTCCGGCATCCTTCGACGTGAAGCTGTCCGACCCGAAATCGGTAAGGCAGATTGCAGCTGCCGTCGAGAGCCTGGACGGGGTGGAGAGCGTCAACTACGGCCAGTCCTATGTCGAGGGGCTCTCGAGGATGCTGCAGGTCCTGTGGTCCTTCACAGCCCTTATACTAGTGGCTATGGCCTTCGGAAGCGCCATAATCGTGAACAACACCATAGGAATCACCGTCACGGCAAGAAAGTCCGAAATCGAGATAATGAAGCTAGTGGGAGCCTCCGACGGCTTCGTGAGGGCCCCATTCGTCCTCGAGGGCATGTTGATAGGAGTCATTGGCAGCGGGCTTGCCGGAATCGGCATATTCGCAGGCTACAGCTATGCTTTGAACTGGGTGCACGGTATCGCGCCCTTCATCCCTCTCGTGACGGCCGGTTGGGCAAGGTGGGGCCTGCTCGCCATCGTGGTGGCGCTAGGTGCGATACTGGGTGCAGGTGCCGGCAGGAACGCGACGAATAAGTACTTAAGGGACTAGGGGAGGACGGCAATGAGGGAGGGCAGGATGAAGCTCATACGCATTGCGGCTGCGGCGATGCTCTTAGTGCTGCTGGCTCTCGGCGGGGCCTTCGCTGCCACGGCGCCGACCGCCGAGGAAAAGAAGCTGGACGACATACAGAAGGAAATAAATGAGACCAAGAGCACGTTAAGCAAGGTGAAGACCGAGGAGAAGAACGCGCTCAAGGCCCTTCAGAACATAGAAAGCGACCTGGCGAACACGAAATATAGGATAACCAAGGCGGGACAGGACCTGGCATACCTCAAAAACAGGCTCATCAACGTGGAGAAGGAGCTTGCGGCGGCCGATGCGGCGCTGGAGCTCACGCAGAAGGACTACGCGAAGGCGGCCGGAAACCTCGAGGACAAGCTCGTCGCCATATACAAGGCGGGAAACCCGAAGTACATGGAGATGCTTTTCAACTCCAAGAGCTTCGCCGAGTTCATGAGCAAGTCCGACTACCTGAGGGCCATGGTCGAATACGACAGGGACACGCTTGAGACGCTTAAGCAGAAGCAGCAGGACCTTGCCGACAAGACCGCCGCCGCCGAAAGGAAGAAAAAGGAGCTCGAGAACACCAACGCGACCATCGCAGCGCTGAAGTCCCAGCTTGAAGCCGACGAGAAGTCCCTTACCGCTTGTTTCCCCGGTCACATTCCA
>CAZHKX010000047.1:0-485 GCA_964532805.1 uncultured Clostridia bacterium | reverse complement strand
TCCCTTACCGTGAAGTATGCGGACCGGGAGCGCTACCTGTCCCAGATCCAAAGCGAGAGGGTCAAGTGGGAAAAGGAGCTCGCCGAGGAGGAGAAGCAGTCCAGGGAGCTTGAGTCAGTAATAAGAAGCAAGCAGGACAGCAGGGCCACCACTGCCACTACGAGCAAGTTCCTCGGGAAGCTCATATGGCCGGTGGACGGCGGATGGGTCAGCTCCGAGTACGGCTGGAGGATCAGTCCCATCTTCGGCGACCGAAGGTTCCACTCCGGCATCGACATAGCCATCCCGACCGGCACCCCGGTCAAGGCGGTCGCAGACGGCAAGGTCCTGGAATCCAGGTGGATAAACGGCTACGGATACACTGTGATACTTGACAACGGCAGCGGCATAAGCACGCTTTATGCCCACAACTCGAAGCTTCTGGTGAAGCCCGGGCAATCTGTGAAGCTTGGCTCCGTGATTTCGAAGGCGGGCTCCACCGGTTG
>CAZHKX010000046.1:0-12940 GCA_964532805.1 uncultured Clostridia bacterium | reverse complement strand
AGAAGATGTTCGCATTCGTAGTAGTGGCAATGTTGCTGCTCGCAATACCGGCAGCCGCCGCTAACTACAAGCTCACCGGCACCTTCAAGGGTGGCTATGACTATTCGAACGGGCTGGCGACTGATAACCTCAGCCTCACCCTCGCATTCAGCTTCGACGAGGCCGGCCTTCTGACCGCCTACGCCCCGTTCACCTTCCTCACCACTCCCGGTATCGGCACCGGCTGGTGGGTTAAGTACGCAACCGAGCCTCTTAACGTAATCATCAGCGACAACAGCGCTACCGGTTACAAGAGAGCCGGCTTGGAAGGCAACTTTGGAATGACCGCTGGAGTATCTGGCAACAGGTATAGCAAGGTTTGGGGAAAGGTTACTCCGAATCTCAGCTATGCAGCCGAAGCAGTAGTCGAGCAGATTGTAACTCTGGTCGACCATGACTCGGATCCCAGCACTGATCCTATCGATGTTGCTCCTGACAAGTACTCTATCGCGACGCAGCTCGCCGCCAACCTTCCCCTCGGCCTGACCCTCAAGGGCGACTGGCTCTGGCTGTTTGACGGCACCACCTATGGCATGGGTCTTACCGCCGCATTGAACGGTGCAGTTCCCGTAATTGGCGGGACCTTCACGGTAGCAGTAGGTAACTTTGCCGACCTCGAGCCAATTCCCGGAATGTACTTCTGGAGCAATGATGACCTTGGTGCATTCGCGGCATATGCCGGCGTGAAGGAAATCGAAGTTGGTCCGCTCACCATAAACGAAGTATCGTACAAGATGGGCATGGTTGACACTTATGACCCGCTTCTGAGCTCAACTTCCTTCTACAACAAGGGCCTTCAGGAAGTCACCACCAACGCAACCCTTAAGCTCGCACCCGTAACCGTCGTCTTCAAGAACGGCGTATGGTTCCAGAGCTTCAACGCCAACGGCGGAAACAACGCCAACCTCGACGTCGAAGTCGCACTCGGCGACCTCACCCTCGGCCTGAACCTCGACTCCAAGATCAACTGGGTCGCTGGCTTCTTCCACGGTGAGAAGGCTGAACTCAGGGCTGACTACGTCGGCGCCATCGGCGAGCTCGGCGGACACGTCGGTTATGACTCCAACTGGGATTCAGTAGCCAAGTATGACCTGTCCGGCACCAAGGCCGACAAGGTATACGGCGGACTGTACTACAACGCTCCCTTCGGACTCGAGACCGAAGCTTGGGCGCACTATGACCAGGCTGGCACCAACAATGCAGCAGCTGGCCTCTACGCCAAGTATGAGAACAAGTACACGACCATCCCGTTCATCGTAGACCTCAACGCACTCGTAGCGGCATACTTCGAGTTCAACTGGACCGAAGTCCCGACATACACCTATGAGCCCATCGGCTTCGTAAAGCTCGACGCCACGATCGACGGACAGTGGAGCGCCGGCATGTTCTTCCTCAGCAAGGAAGATGGCAGCGCCACCCTCGCCTTTGATCCCATCGTCAGCGTGTATGCCAAGTACCTCGCGACCGACAAGGTAACCATCACCGGCAGGGTAACCTACCGTGGCTTCGACCTCTTCGCTCCCGTTCCTCCGTCGGTCACTCCCGGTTCCAGGGTGTTCGCAAAGGTTCAGGGCGACATAAAGATCAGCGACAACGCAACCGCTGGCGTGTACTGGGGCAAGTCCGGTTACGCCGGAGTAGGCGACACCCATGGTTTCTACGGCATGCCTTGGGGCGCGTACTATGCATCGGTCAGCGACATGTACTGGGATACCTTCGGCGCCAACTTCACAATCAAGTTCTAATCAGCGCATTAGAGACGAAAGGGCTCCTTCGGGAGCCCTTTTTTTATTCCCCCTGTTCTCGCATCAAGGACCTTCTTCAGTTCTTCGTAAACTTGCAAATGCCTCCACCATGTGGAAGAATAATATAAGGTCCCGGAGGTATGCGTAATGAAGGTGATTGGGCTTACTGGCAGGAGCGGCTCTGGCAAATCGACTTTGGCCTGCGAACTTGGTGTCCTGGGTGCTGCCGTCCTTGACGGGGACAGGATTGCTGCGGGGCTCCTAGTTCCGGGCAGCCCTGTCCTCAGCGCAGTACTGGACGCCTTCGGATACGAGTACCTTTCACCTTACGGCTACCTTGACAGGAAGGCGCTTGGCAGGCTGGTGTTCTCCGATAAGAAAGCTTTGAAGAGGCTGAACTCGATAGCGCATCCTGCACTCAGGGAAAGGGTGGCCTCGCTGCTGGAGGATCTAAGGAAGGGCGACCGTGGGGCGGGCATGGCTGTCCTCGACGCAGCCGTGCTGTATGAGGCAGGGTTGGATTCCCTTTGCGACATAGTCGTGGCGGTCCTTTGCGACGAGGACACCATGACCGAAAGGATCTCGAGGAGGGAAGGAATTGATAAGGAAGCCGCCCTTGCCAGAATAACCGCCCAGAGGGCGTCTAACAGCGATTACGAGCTGCTTTCAAAGGCGGATATCGTTGTGTACTCAAGGAGGGACGCCAAGGAGATGCGCGCATGGGCTGCACGGATAATGAGAATCGCTGGAGGAGCATAGATGCCTAAGGATAACCGCAACGGAAAACGTTCAGTATATGGCCTGCTTGCATTCAGGGCAATCGTGGTAGTAATTATTGCCGCATTCTTCCTGTCAGGCTTGCCGAACAGGATCACATATCCGAAGCTGCACTGGGAGACGGCAAAGCAGTACGCTGAGGCCTCAGGGATTGACCCTTACCTTATCATGTCCCTAATCAAAGTCGAGAGCAACTTCAGGGTGAACGCGAAGTCGAAGAGCGGTGCAATGGGGCTCATGCAAGTGATGCCCGACACAGGCAAGTGGGTGGCAGGGACGCTGGGCACCGGTACGTACTACGACAACATGCTGCTTGACCCTGATTTCAACATAATGATCGGCACTTGGTACATCGACCACCTGCTGGAGAAGTACGGTGAACCGGCAGCTGCCATAGCTGCATACAACGGAGGCCTAGGAAACGTCGACTCCTGGCTTGCCGCCGGCACGTGGTCCGGCAGGGCTGAGGACGTCAAGGATATCCCGTTTAAGGAGACGAGCGACTTCGTCAACAAGGTACTAAATGCGTGGGATATGTACGCAAGGACCTACGGCGCGGTCAGGTGATATATGCAAGTCTGCATATCTTTAATGCTTGCTCTGTGAATCCATCTTCAGAAAGTGTATAATTTCTTTAGTTTTACTTCTCATATCACCTTTGGGGGATGAAAATGTCGACTTCAAAGCGCATTTCGACTTTAGAAGAAGTAAGGGATTTCGACCCAGGCAAGGGCAGGGGCCTTTTCTCAGCTACGCATGACGAGATAAGAAACGGCCTTACGACTGACGTATACTTCGTGAAGACCAGGCAGATACTAGACGAGATGGGCCTTGCAGATACAGTTGTGACCGCGGAGGTGTTCCCGCGCGAGGACGGGATAATCGCAGGCGTCCCCGAGGTGCTGGCACTCTTCGAGGGGATGGACCTTGAAGTATGGGCACTTCCCGAGGGGCAGCCCTTTAAAACCAAGGATACGGTGATGAGGATTGTCGGCAAATACTCCGACTTCGGCATATACGAGACTGCGCTTCTAGGTATACTGGCAAGCTCGTCCGCATGGGCGACGGCCGCCAGGGATATCAGGCAGGCAGCAGGGGACAAGACGTTCATAAGCTTCGGGGCAAGACACCTTCACCCGGCTGTCGCCCCTGTTATGGAGCGCGCAGCCATAATTGGCGGGGCCGACGGGGCCAGCTGCATACTGGGAGCGAAGCTCATGGGCACCGAGCCTAAGGGGACATGCCCTCATGCGGTGTTCCTGGTAGCTGGCGACACAGTCTCCGTCGCCAAGAAATACGATGAGATCATGCCTTCGACAGAGGCAAGGATAATCCTGATCGATACGTTCAAGGATGAGGCCGAGGAGGCCCTGAACGTCGCAAGGGCGTTGGGTAAGAACCTGAAGGGCATAAGGCTTGATACCCCAGGAGAGCGCGGAGGAGTGACCGCAGGCCTTGTCAGGGAAGTAAGGGCGAGGCTTGACCAGGCAGGGTTTCCTCATGTACAAATACTTGTATCCGGAGGCCTCAGCCCCGACAGGGTGAGGCTGCTGTCTGAAGCTGGAGCCGATTCGTTCGGCGTGGGCAGCTATATATCAGCTGCAAAGCCGATAGACATGACGATGGATATCAAGGAGATAGCAGGCAAGGCGATAGCAAAGAGGGGAAGGATACCCGGGCGCATCGACAACCCGGGGCTCGTTCGCTTCATATAAAAGACCGGAGGGAGTTCGATGGCGGAAAGACTGCTTGAGGTAGAGGACCTCAGGACATACTTCTACACCGAAGACGGTGTGGTTCCGGCGGTAGACGGGATAAGCTTCACGCTGGATAAGGGCAAGACATTGGGCATAGTCGGCGAATCAGGCTGCGGCAAGAGCGTGACATCCCTGTCCGTCATGAGACTAATCGCTAGCCCTCCCGGCAAGATCGTCTCGGGCAAGATAAGCTTTGAAGGAAAGGACCTGCTGAAAATATCCGAGAAGGAGATGCGCAAGGTCCGAGGCAATGAGATATCCATGATATTCCAGGAGCCCATGACCAGCCTGAACCCCGTGTTCACCATCGGGGACCAGATCTGCGAGGCGATCCTGCTGCATCAGAAGGTCACGAAGAAGCAGGCCAGGCAGCAGGCGATAGAGCTTCTGAAGAAGGTAGGCATCCCCTCCGCAGAGAAGAGGGTCGACGACTACCCCCATCAGATGTCGGGCGGAATGAGACAGAGGGTAATGATAGCGATGGCGCTCTCCTGCAACTCCAAGCTTCTCATCGCCGACGAGCCCACCACGGCGCTTGACGTCACCATCCAGGCCCAGATCCTGGACCTGATGAAGAAGGTGAGAAACGACTTCAGCGCCTCCATCATGCTCATCACGCACGACCTCGGCGTCGTCGCAGACCTTGCTGACGATGTCATAGTCATGTACGCGGGCAAGATCGTCGAAAGGGCTGCCGTAAGGCACATATACAAGAACCCGAAGCACCCTTACACGCAGGGGCTCCTGGGGTCCATACCTAAGCTCAACGAGGTGAAGGAGAGGCTTCACGTCATCGAAGGCACTGTCCCGAACCCCTTCTGCATGCCCGAAGGCTGCAGGTTCAACCCAAGGTGCCGTTACGCGAAGGATATCTGCATACAGAAGCAGCCTCCCCTCATGAAGGTCGAGGACAATCACGAGGCGGCCTGCTGGATGCTCACCGACTACAAGGAAACGGCGCCCTCGGGCAAGGAGGTATAGCGATGTCCACAACACCTCTTCTTAAGGTAGACAACCTGGTAAAGCACTTCCCGATAACCAGGGGCGTGCTGAAGAAGAAGCAGGTCGCGGCCGTGCGCGCCGTAGACGGCATATCCTTCTACGTTAACAAGGGAGAGACGCTGGGCCTTGTAGGCGAGTCCGGCTGCGGCAAGTCGACCACGGGCAAGGTGATAATCAGGCTTGAGGAGCCCACTTCCGGCACGGCGGAGTTCGACGGACAGAAGATATTCGAGCTTTCAAGGGAGCGCATGCGCGAAGTCAGGCGCAACCTTCAGATGGTCTTCCAGGACCCCTATGCATCGCTCAACCCCAGGATGCAGGTCGGCGAGATAATCGCGGAGCCTCTTATTGTTCACAACCTCGTAAGCGGCAAGGACAGGGAAAGCAGGGTAGTAGAGCTTCTAGAGACGGTCGGCCTCAATGCCACCCATGCAAGGCGCTATCCGCACGAGTTCTCGGGCGGCCAGAGGCAGAGGATAGGAGTCGCAAGGGCTCTTGCGGTGGACCCGCAGATGATAATCTGCGACGAGCCGGTGTCCGCGCTCGACGTATCGATACAGGCTCAGGTGATAAACCTGCTGCAGGACCTGCAGAAGAAGATGGGGCTGACCTACCTGTTCATAGCCCATGACCTTTCGGTGGTCAAGCACATATCCAACAGGATCGCCGTCATGTACCTCGGCAAGATAGTCGAGATGTGCTCAAAGGACGCGCTGTTCGAATCGCCCCAGCATCCCTACACAGAGGCGCTGCTGTCCGCAATACCGGTGCCGGACCCTGACTACACGAAGAACCGCATAATACTGGAAGGCGACGTGCCGTCGCCGATATCACCGCCGTCCGGCTGCAGGTTCCATACCCGCTGCCGTTACGCGATGGAAGTCTGCAAGGTGGAGGAACCTCAGTTCGTGGACCTGGGCGGGGCGCACTTCTGTGCATGCCACCTAAGGAAGCCCGCGAAGGCCTAATCTCCTGTTGACAGGCATGAGGCGCATATAGGATAATCTTTTTTGCAGTCAGTATTGCGGGAATGGCGGAACTGGCAGACGCGTACGTTTGAGGGGCGTATGGTTCACACCGTGTGGGTTCAAGTCCCACTTCCCGCACCAATATCGAAGGAAGGCCGCAAGGCCTTTCTTTTTTTATCTTGCCTGAGCGGAAAATGAAAAGGACAACCGTTGCTGCGGCTGTCCTTGGCTGGGCTGTCAGTTATCGCTTAGATCTTCTCGTGGATCTTCTCCAGGGTCATAAGAAGGGAGTTGGCCTCCTCGTCGCTCAGGTAATGGAAGAAGTCCTTGGTCTCCGCAGTCATGGTGCGGTTGATCTTCCCGAGGACATCGGTGCCCTTGCCGGTGAGCTTCACAAGGCAGAGGCGCCTGTCTGTCTCGCCGGGCTTCCTCTCCGCTATGCCCTTCGCAACGAGCCTGTCTACTACGGCTGTGGCTGCGTTGGGGGCCACCGATATGGACTTCGCTATCTGCTTCATCGTCTTATAGCCATCGTTTCCGATAGCGCCTATGGTCCTGGCTTCGCCCAGGGTAAGATCGCCCATGCTCTTGTCCAGGGCCTTCTTGACATAGGACTTCTCTATCTTATCCGATACTTTCATTATTAGGCCGATGATCTGCTGAGAATCAGGTGTCTGCATTTTGAACCTCCTTATTATTCTGCCTATGACATAATATCAGAAACAGATTATATTTTCTCAATATTCTTTCTTTTGTATCCGCGATAGAACAATAGTTAATTGGCATTAACTTCACAAATGCAGGAATCCGAGTGCGAGCGGTAGAACTAGATAAAGATAGTCAGGAGGCTAACATGGAAAAACCGACAGATGTCCGCCAGAGGGCGGAGGACATATTCGAATGCAGGCTGGAAGTGGGGCCGGCCCCTGCCTACGAGGCGGAGGCCGTCGTCTCGGCGGATTCCTTCGTGATAAGGCCGACCGGGGCCAAGGCCATCCATCTAGAGCCGAGGCTGGTCTCGTCGCTCGCCATCGGCGCGACGGACATGAAGATCCAGACCACGATAGGCCTCATCAGGCTGTCCATGCTGGGAAGAAGGTTCGACAGGGCGGCTGAGCTCATCTCAAGGTGGTATGAGAAGGGGAAGCTTGCCGACAGCCTCATGCCGGAAAAGCCGGAGGAGACCTTCGAGGAGGCGCAGTACGAGCTATCAAGGAAGGGCAGAAGGCAGGGCACGGTGAGGCTCTACTCGACCTTCGCCTCGGTGACAGATGCGAAGAACGGGCACGTAAGGCGCATTCCATATTCCTACATCAGGGACATCCTCGACGAGGGCCTGGCGGTGAACATAAGGATGGTGAAGGGGCCCGACATAGCCCTATCCATGATGGGAAGAAGGAAGGACGTCCTCATAAGGAGGGTGTCCGAGCTTAGAGGGGAGCTTTCGGCAAGCCTTGCGGCAGTCATGGGGGGCATGCTGGGCATAGATTCCGAAAGCGGGCTCAAGATGCTTGGGGAGTGCCTTCCGGACGGAAGGGGCATCTTGCTTCAGGCGCTTGAGGGCAAGTCCTCTGAGACCGCTGCAGCCATCACCGGGTTTCTTAAGTCAGGCAGGATGGCTCCGCTCATGGATGCTGCGGACGAGATCGCAGTAGGGGCCAAGAAGGGCCTTATGGGGGAGCTTGACGGGGATTACCTGTGGGCGGTGTTGAGGATTGGGCATGTAGCCGCCTTCGATGCGATATCCTCGGAAGAGGAGTCTTCAAGGGCTGCCTATGTCTTCAACTGCGACGGGGGAGGATTCCCTGGTTTCGTAGAGGACCTAAGCTGGGGGTTGACGAGCATCGGCTTCAGGCGGGAGCCCCTGTACCTTCCGGACGAGAAACTGAAGGCGCCGGGGCATGAGAGCTATCTGCAGGCGCTTGAGGACGTCCCCGAGCTAAGAAGGCTGAGGCAGCAGCTTGCAGCAAGGGTGGCCCATACAGGGGAGGGCTCCTGGGTGGAGAGGATACTTAAGATGGCAGGGAAGGCCTCGGAGGTGGAGTAATGGCGTTCTATAAGCATTTCTGCATGTATTGCGACAAGCTGATCCCGGGCGACGCGAACATCTGCCCGTACTGCGGCGCGGACGACCCGTTCTCCATAAGGTGCGCCAAATGCAGGGCGCCACTTGAGAAGGGTTATGCCAAGTGCCCGTCTTGCGGGCTGGACTTGTTGGTCGGTTGCCCCAAATGCAAGGCCAAGGTGGCCTCATACGTAAGGCAGTGCCCCGAATGCGGTGAGACGCTGCTTGCCACATGTACGAATGTAAAGTGCGGCAACAGGCAGCTTTACACGATAACCGAGTGTATCAAATGCAAGAGCAGGGTTTCCAGGTAAGGAGGTAGGTTCAGGTGCCCATGCAGTCATTCACCAGGAATTACGAGGACAACAGCACCGAGGCGGGATTCCAGTTCACGTTCTACTGCGACAAGTGCAACGACGGGTTCAAGACCAAGTTCATAGAATCCCAGACTTACAGGAAAGGTTCGATGCTAAGGGGCATCACCCGCGGCATCTCCATAGGCACTTCGCTTCTGGGCAGGGGAGGCAATCTCAGCTGGAGCCTGGAAAGGGGTGCGGATGTCATCTCCGAGAGGTTCCATGGCATGTCGCCTGAATGGCATAAGGAGCATGAAAGTGCGTTCGAGCTTGCCATGAACGAGGCGAAGGGCCACTACAACAGGTGCCATAAATGCCGCAGCTGGGTATGCGAGGCGGACTTCAACGAGGAGGAGGGCCTCTGCACGGAGTGCGCGCCCAGGCTCAACATCGAGGTCGCAGCCGCCAAGTCCAGGAAGATGGTGCAGGACATCGAGGAGAAGGCCCAGGAGACCAAGGTATTCGAGGGTAAGATCGAATCGAAGGCAATAATCTGCCCGGAGTGCGGTAAGCCTGTCACACAGGGGAAGTTCTGCGGCAACTGCGGGGCTCGCGTGGTGATGGACACCTGTCCTGCATGCGGGGCCAAAGCCCAGCCCGGAGCGCGCTTCTGCAGCGAATGCGGGGAGAGGTTCAAGTAAGAAGAGATTCGTATGGAACTTTTTTCTGACTCGATCGTTCTATTAGGTGAGAGCGGACAGAGTGGATGCGAAACATGCGAATACCTCCCTTGAGGCGGGCAGCGAGCGGGGCTGCTCGCCTTTTATTATGCATACGGTGACAATAAATGCATAAAAGCGGTAATATAGAGGTTATAGTCACCAGCCCATCAGAGAGGAGTCCCGATATGGAGCTAAAGGAAGTCGTAATGCAGCTGTCGGACGCGTACGGCGTATCCGGGCACGAGGCCAACTCGGCGGAGCTGGTCAAATCCCTGTTCTCGGGCTTCGTGGACGAAGTCCGCGTTGACAGGATGGGAAGCGTCATAATGCTTAAACGCGGCAGGAAGCCGGGCACGGCGAAGATAATGCTGGCCGCGCACTATGACGAGATAGGCATGATAGTCAAGCGAATCGAAAAGGGCGGGTTCATCAGAGTGACGCAGGTGGGCGGCATAGACCAGCGCATACTGCCATCGATGGAAGTCACCGTCCACGGAAGGAAGGACATCCACGGGGTGTTCTCCGCATGCCCTCCGCACCTTCAGACCGACGAGGACCGGAAGAAGGCCTGGAAGATGGAGGAGCTTGTAATCGACTGCGGCTACGCCGAGGAGGAGCTCAGGAAGATCGTGCGGGTGGGCGACATAGTAAGCTTCAGACGCAAGAGCATCGAGCTTCAAAACGGCAGGATAGCAGGCAAGTCCATGGACGACAGGGTGTGCCTTGCGGCGATTTGGCAATGCGCGTCGGAGCTGAGCTCTATGCAGCATGACGCCGATATCTATTTCGTCGCCACCGTCCAGGAGGAGATAACCTACGGGGGAGGCTATACCGCGACATTCGGCATAATGCCCGACATCGGAATCGCAGTTGACGTCGGCTTCGGGACGATGCCCGGGGTAACCGAGGATGAGGGTAGCCCGCTTGGCTCAGGCCCAGACACAGAGATGGCCCCGGACGTAAACCCCAAGGTCCTTGAGCTTATCAGGAAGACGGCGAAGGACCGCGGCATAAGCCTACAGCTGCATGTAAGCGGAAGGCCCGGCGGCACCGACGCGTTCCCGATGCAGGTCACAGGCGCCGGCGTGGCCACGGCCATACTCGGCCTTCCTGTAAGGAACATGCACACCAGCGTCGAGACCCTGGACATCGAGGACGTGAAGAACTGCGGCCGGCTTATGGCCCATTTCTGCGCGGCAGTCGACAGTAAGTTCAAGGAGGGATTGACATGCTGCTTGAAAGGCTGAGCATGATCGGGGGCCTGCCCGGGCGCGAAGGCGACGTAAGAGACGCCATAGCCAAGGAAATCATGGACCGCGCCGATGAGATAAGGGTGGACACAATGGGAAACCTCATCGCATTGAAGCGCGGGCGCAAGGGCGGCACGAAGGTGATGCTCGCGGCGCATATGGATGAGGTTGGGCTTCTTGTGAAGTCCGTGGACACAAGTGGGCTTCTTAAGATCACCTCCATCGGAGGGGTGGACCCAAGGGTGCTTGTATCCAAGTCGGTGCTGGTGGGAGGCCGCAAGCTGCCAGGAGTAATCGGTGCCAAGCCGATCCACCTGCAGAGCAAGGACGAGCAGCAGAAGCCCATCGGCCTTGACGCTTTATATGTGGACATAGGCGCGAGGAACAAGGAGGACGCCTCCCGCCTTGTGGAACCGGGTGATACTATTGTCTTCGACACCAAGTTCGAGAAGCTGGGCGCGGGCAAGATCAAAGGCAAGGCCCTAGACGACAGGGTGGGCTGCGCGATAATGGCCGAGGCTCTCAAAAGGCAGCACGACTTCGACCTGTACTGCGCTTTCACCGTACAGGAGGAGGTCGGGTTAAGAGGCGCCCAGATTGCCGCCTGGGGGATAGACCCTGACCTGGGGCTGGTCCTTGAGGGCACCACCGCACACGACGTGTTCCCCACCGAGGAGCACAACAGCTCCACATTCCTGGGGCGCGGGCCCGTCATCGTCCAGATGGACGGCAGCATGTTCGCTGAGCCCAAGCTTGTGGCAAGGCTCGTGGAGGTCGCCGAGGCGAAGAAGATACCCTATCAGCACAAGACGACGATAAGCGGCGGCACAGACGCAGGCAAGATCCGGCATATCAGGGCCGGCGTGCCCGCCACAGCGCTTTCGGTGCCCTGCAGGTACATCCATTCCCCCGCAAGCGTGATAGACGAGAAGGACTACAAGAACGCCGGGAAGCTCCTGGAAGCATTCCTGGACAGCATAGACGAAAGGGGACTGCCAAGATGAAGGAACTCCTTGCGAAGCTGACCGAAGCATTCGGCCCCTCGGGAGCTGAGACGAACATAAGGGACATCATAAGCGGCGAAGTTGCGAAACTGTGCGACGACTTCAAGGTCGACACGATGGGCAACCTCATCTGCGTGAAGAAGCCCTCCAAGCCTACAGCAAAGTCCAGGAAAGTCATGATATCCGCCCATATGGACGAGATAGGTTTCGCCGCGATGCACATCGACGAGAAGGGCTTCATCCGCTTCTCCAACATAGGCGGGCACAAGCCACAGACCCTGGTCGGCCAGAAGGTCGTCTTCGAGAACGGCACCGTGGGATACTTCGGCATCGAGAGGCTGGACAACCCCAACGACCTGAGCTTCGGCAAGATGTTCATCGACATCGGCGCCAAAGACAGGGAGGATGCGCTGAAGAAGGTCAAGATAGGCGACATCTGCGGCTACGTCGGCTACTTCTATGAGGCAGGCGACAGGGCGATTAGCAAGACCATGGACGACAGGGCATGCTGCGCACTTCTCATCGAGGCGATGAAGGCAGTCAAGAACCCCAAGAACGAGCTGTACTGCGTCTTCAGCACGCAGGAGGAGCTTGGCCTGAGAGGCGCGAGGACCGCCGCATACGGAATCGACCCGGAGATAGGCCTCTCGATGGACGTCACAGCGGCAGGCGATACGCCCAACAGCCCTCCCATGAACATGGAGCTGGGCAAGGGAGCTGCAATCAAGGCCAAGGACTCCGGTACCATCGCCCACCCCGGCATAAAGAACCTGCTTATAGAGCTCGCCGAGAAGAAGGGCATACCCTACCAGATGGAGGTGCTCGACGGCGGCACCACAGATGCGGCGGCGATACAGCTCACAAGGATGGGGGTTCCCAGCGGCACGATATCCGTCCCCACGAGAAACCTGCATACACCCGCCGAGATGATCGACATCAACGACTACGACGCAGCGCTCAAGCTTTTAATAGAGTTCATGAACGCCGACTTCTCGCAGATATAGAGGATCCCATTGGCGCTGGGCCCGCTTTCGCGAGCCCGGCACTCGGTGCTATAATCTCTTGGTAAGCATTCTTGATATGGAGGAAACAGATGGACAACAACAAGAAGCATTTCCGCACGGTCATATCCTCCGACCTTAAGTCGAAGGCCGTGGGCGGCGGCTGCAGGGAGTGCCAGACCTCCTGCCAGTCGGCCTGCAAGACCTCCTGCACCCTAGGAAACCAGGCGTGCCGCAAGTAGCGATAGGCAACATCCCAGCCATCCGCCCCGCGCCCGAAGGCCTGAAGAGGAATTGGCACAGGTTTACGGCGA
>CAZHKX010000045.1:0-12950 GCA_964532805.1 uncultured Clostridia bacterium | reverse complement strand
CCGGCGTCGCAGACTTCAGGCTCTGGATCCTGAAGGGTGCGGAACACAAGGAGGGTGAAACCAGGCCAATAGTTATCGACTCCCATGACTATATCGACTACTCGAAGTGGCCCGTAGTCGACTACACCATGAACCGCAACAAGCGCGCAATGGTCCTCGCTGAGCTCCCCCAGCCCAAGAAGACCTACACCTACTTCCACTCCAGATACTCGTTCATCAACGAGAACGGCGTGGCGATGGGCGAGTCGACCACCGGCATAAGCTCGGGCAACGACTACGGCAAGGCCGTCAGGACCAAGATGTATGACACCGACGAAGGGCTCCTGGACTGCTGGAACCTGCAGGACATCGCCCTTGAGCGCGCCACGACCGCCCGCGAAGCGGTCATGATCATGGGCGAGCTCGTCAACCAGTATGGCTGGAACGTAACCGGCGGCGGCGGCGAGATCATGGACATCACCGACGGCGACGAGACCTGGGCCATGGAGTTCTTCGGAGCGAAGATCTGGGTCGCAACCCGCGTCCCGGACGACATGGTATGGGTCGGCGCCAACAGCCACCGCTTCAACATCGACCCCAGGAACCCCGTCGAAAACGGCGTGAAGTATGAGATCATCACCTCGCCCAACTTCATCTCCTACGCAGTGGAGAACGGCTGGTACGACCTCAACTCCGGCAAGCCCTTCAGGGCCTCCGAGATCTACGCGAACCGCATCAACTCCCACAACAAGCGTGAGTGGCGCGTATTCGACCTCGTCGCCCCGTCTCTCAAGCTTGCTGACAACCTCCCCGAGTATCCTTACTGCGTGAAGCCCGATAAGCTCCTGAGCGTGCATGATATCTTCAGGATCTCGGGTGACCACTATGAGGGAACCCAGTATGACCTCACCAAGGGCCCCCTCGCCGGCCCGTACGGCGACCCGCTCAACAACTACGGCCTCGGCGGCAGGCCCAGGCCTGTGGGCATCCCCGCAACCTGCTACCTGCAGATAAGCCAGATCAAGCCCTGGCTGCCTACCGCCCTCAAGGGCATAGTATGGTACGGCTACGGCTCAGTCGGACACACCTTCCTCACCCCGCTGTTCCCCGCGATGGACAGGCTGCCCAACCTCTACAGCATCGGCTCCAGGTATGAAATCTACAGGCGCGACTCCGGATGGTGGATCAACACCGGTGTGCAGGCCATAATCGGCCTCAACTACGCTGACGCCATGAAGTACGTCAATGCCTTAAGAGAGCCCAAGATGGCGAACATCTACAAGCAGATGGCACAGCTCCAGGAGATAGCAGCCAAGATGTACGCTACCGATCCTAAGGGCGCGCTCTCTATGCTCAGCGAGTACTGCTACAACACCTCGGTCGGCTGGTACAACGACTGGCTGAAGCTCGGAGACGAGCTGATGGCCAAGTACTGGAGACAGACCACGTGGCCTACATGGTGGAAGGACTGGGTGAACCCCGCCACCAATCCTGAGATAGCGAAGTATCAGGGAAAGTAAGCTGAACGATACGGCAGAGGCAGGGCTCAGGCCCTGCCTTTTTTTATGGGCCCGGAATAACTGTGAAGGTAATGGCTGCTTCATATAGAAAGAATATATTTGCTGGAAAGCATGCCCAGCAGCAGGAGGTGCACATGGCTTCATCTGTTGGCCCGGGTGGGGCGGGAGCTAAGCGCGGTCTTCCCAACCTGCCTGCTATGATCAGGCTGGCGCCCCCAAATGCTTTCGAGGGCGTCATAGAAGATGGTTATTCCACGGATGTGTTCGGATGGTTCGGAGAATCCTGGGCGCTCTTCAGGGCCAACTTCCGCAGCATAGCCATAGCCTCAATTCCGGCAGTCGCGACCGCATTCATCCTCTTCTACCTGTATTATGCAGATGCGGGAAGGGCCTCAGTGGCTTCAGACGCCTTGTTCGGCTCCTATCTCAGGACCATTGCGCTGATGGCGCTTGCATCCCTGCCATCATTCGTCACCATGTCGGCGATGGTTCACGGCAAATCGCCGCTTAGAGACTCGTTCGCTTCGCTCATCAGGCTTCCCGGTCTGTTGATCTCAGCGGCATTTACTTGGGCGCCGATGATATTCAGCGGCCTCATGCACGAGATGCGGGCCGGAATCGTCTGGTGGGCCATACCGATCGCCCTCTATCTGGCCGTTGCATATTCCTTCGCGCCTTTCCTCATGGTTGATGGAAAGCTTGACCTCTGGTCCGCTCTCGAGACCAGCCGAAGGGCGGTCTCAAGGAACTGGTTCGGCATAGCGTCGCTCTATGCTCTCTATTATCCGGCCGCCTGGGTATTCTCAGCCGCCATCTCCATGATACCCGGCGTGATGGGAACAGTATTCGTAGTGGATGAAATGGCCAAGAAGAGGTGGGATGACCCGATGAACATACTCTTCGGCCTTTCGAACATCTTCATGGCGGGGCTCTTCTTCCTGTTGCTCATATTCTTCCAGATTGCCCTGGCCACGGCGTACATAAGGATATTCAGGCCTGTAGGCTACAGAAGGGAAATCGGGGAATGAACAAGGCTGTGGATTTGGGAGGTGTTCTGTTCTTGGACATCCATGAACTTATGAGAGGGGCAGTAAAGCTCGGTGCCTCGGACCTTCACCTGGTGGCGGGTGAACCGCCGCTCATAAGGTCTGGACAGAAGCTGAGGGAGCTGTGCGACAGGAGGCTATCCGCGGAGGAAGTTGAAAAGCTTTCCTACTCAATGATGACCTCGGAGCTTGTCGAGAAGTTCAACAGGGACCTTGAGCTAGATTTCGCCTTCGATTCCCCCGGCGCCGGCAGGTTCAGGGTCAACACCTACAGGCAGATGGGAAGGATAGGCTGTGCCTGCCGCTACATACCGGCCGCGGTCCCCAAGATAGACACCCTTGGCCTTCCGGTGCAGATCCTAAAGCAGATAGCCAGCCTCCCCAGGGGGCTTGTGCTGGTCACCGGCCCTACCGGCTGCGGCAAGACCACCACCCTCGCATCCATGATCAACTACATCAACCATAACTTCCGCTACAACATCATGACAATAGAAGATCCCGTGGAGTACAACCACACCAACATACAGTCGATCGTAAACCAGCGTGAAGTCGGGACCGATACTAAGAGCTTCAACGATGCATTAAGGCACATCCTCAGGCAGGATCCGGATGTCATACTCATCGGCGAGCTTAGGGACCTTGAGACTATGGCCATCGCCCTCACCGCAGCTGAGACCGGCCATCTGGTCTTCGCAACCCTCCATACGAACGACGCGGTGTCGTCCATAGACAGGATGATAGACGTCTTCCCGGAAAACCAGCAGCGCCAGGTGAGGCTACAGCTATCGACCACGCTTCAGGCAGTAGTCTCCCAGCTGCTTCTCGCCGTGGTAAGCGACACCAACGGCGCAGTGGTCCCCGCTGTGGAGATAATGCTATCCACGCCTGCGATCAGGAACCTGATAAGGGAGGCTAAGACCTTCCAGGTGCCTTCGCACATACAGTCGAACGCGAAGCTGGGCATGCAGACCATGAACAAATCCCTTGTCAACCTATATATGGACAATAAGATAACGATGGACGACGCGCTGTCACATGCCACCGACCTGGACGAGATGAAGAGCCTGCTTCGGATGTAGGCGGCCGCCCGGAAAGGCGGCTTGTGAGCTTAACCTGATGCCCGATGCGTTATAATATACTGTACGATATCCAAACCGCTCCCACCGGGCTAAGTAATTACAGCTAAGGGTGCGGTTTGTCGCTGAATTACGATACTGGCCGGCCGCAGGCAGAACAATTCCGGCATCTGCCCGTCATAATAGGCGGGAAGCGGCCCGGCGCCGGGGAGTGATAAGTTGGACTACAAGGCGTTAAGCGATGAGCAGCTTGCCGAGAAATATCTGTCAGGCGATGCGAACGCCATGACTGCCATATATGAAAGGTACATCGACAAGGTCTACAGGCTGGCTTATTCGAAGCTGGGCGACCATCACGACGCCCAGGACGTAGCGTCCAGCGTCTTCCTTAAGCTTTGTACGTACCTTCAGCAATTCAGGGGTGACTCCAAGCTCTCCACGTGGATCTTCGCCGTGGCTGCAAACGCCGCAATCGACTTCGCAAGGAGGAGGAAGCCCCAGGACAGCCTCGACCGGGAGATAGGCGGCAAGGACGGGGAGCCTATGGAAAGGCAAGTCCCCGACCGGAATCCGGGACCTGAGGAGCTTGTGGAGAAGGAGGACTTCAAGCGCCACATGCTCTCGCTGGTGCAGAAGCTTCCGGACATGCAAAGGGAGATACTGGAGCTCAGGTTCATCGTAGGCCTGTCATATCAGGAGATATCGGAGGAGCTGGGCATCGAGATGGGAACGGTCAAATCAAGGATAAACAGGGCGGTGGCAAGCCTTAGGGAGGCATATGCCAGATCGGAGATGAAGGGCGTTGGAATGTAGTGACTACCGCGAACAGATGGCCGAATACTTCACCGGCACGCTGGAGGCGCACCGCGCGAAGGCGCTGGAGGAGCATGTCTCCACATGCGAGGGCTGCGGCCATGAGTTCGCGGACTTCAAGCATATGATGGAAGCAGTGGCAGAGCCCATAGTAGTGCCTGTCGCATTCAAGGACGAGCTGAGAAGGGCCGTCGCGAAGGAAGCCAAGAGGCAGCTGCCCACAGCGCCCAGCTTTGTGCACATATTCAGGAATCCGTTCTTCAAGGTCCTTATTGGGGCAACCGCCGCTGCACTGCTGCTGCTTGCCGCAGGCCTTGTCTGGTTCGAGCTGATTCTTCCCAAGGAGACGCCGGTGACCGTGGTCACTTACGTGGAGGACCAGTCCACCGGGATGGAAAGGCTTGTCCAAAGGGGCCTATCCCAGCTTGTGCCCCCTGAATCTGCGACTGGCGCAGCCAAACTGCTGATCAGATACGATGATGCCGTAGCAGGCCAGATGGATGAGCAGGCGGTATCTGTGGGTGGAGAGGTTATAAACAGCGCAAACAGGTCGCAACCCTTCGCATTGTATGCCTTCTCCCCTGACGTGCTGTCATTTTACGTGAACTTCCTGAAGACGCTTGGGCCTGTGGAGGCATCGCTTCCCAGGATCGGGAGCATCACGTCGGACAAGGTATATGTGATAGTCGAGCTTGGCAAGTAACCGAAGACAAATGGATATGACTTATGAGGCCCCGGGCAATCCCCGGGGCTTTTTTAATACAGGCTGACGCCTGCGACTGCCCAGCCCCCTCGCTCAGGCACCATCCCCAGGCGTGCGTTTCCGGCCAATACAGGGATATCCCTCACGAAAACAGCATACACGAAGCTGACGCTAACGAAGCTCCTTCCCTGCCTTCTTGCCATCAGGTCGAAGACCCTCATTTCGGCGTCCTCCTCAAGTGACGAGAATAGGGCTGATAAAGCGATCAGGTCAAGCAGCCCCCCGGTCACAGCCTCGTTCTCGAAGTACGGCTCGACGCCGCCTGTGGAATAGCACATCGCATGCAGCTGCGGGTCGATGGTGAAGCTGGCCTTCCAGGCCACCAGGGCGTCAAGCACGGATTTCATCTCCCCGCCCTCAGCCGGCCTGCTGTGCGGGAGCCAATCCTCCGCCCTGGTCCACGCGTTCCAGTATCCGATCCGGCCCGGGGAGTCGAAGGCAGCCGCCATCTGCCAGCCGTCATCCTTCCTCAACATCAGCACCCTCATCACTATCGTTGACGGTTCCATCCCGCTTATCCCGCCGGAGCTTATCATTAGCGCCACATCCATGGTAACTGCGTTTCTTGAGCACGCCTCGAGCCTTACTCCCATCGTGGTCGAAAGAAGCCCCGAGGGGCCATTGAAAGACACTGCATCCTCCTGCGATTGCATCATAAGAAGGTCCAGTGCAGCACCATCTCTTAAGACGGAGTATGCTATGGAATCGGGCGTAACTGCGTTCTGAGGCGATGCCGTCCCTCCGGCATGCGAGGTCTCCACCTGGCTTCTTATGTGCAACGCAGGCAGGTAACGTTTCATAAAGCCATCCTTGCGCATGATGGAGGAGATCCTCATGATCTCCTTCTGCCTGTCTTCGCCCTTCGGGTACAGCAGCCCGTCCCCTTCAGGAAGCCTTGCGATAAGCTTTGAGCCAGCCTCCGGGTCGAATCCGCAGAAGGCTGCTATGAATGCCGCATATGCGTCGCACTCCATTTCCTGAGTGAAGAAATCCTGCGAAGGCTCCGACAGGAAGACGAAGCCATCCTCGGCCAGTGCCCTGAAGGCATCCGAATGCCACTCCTCAAGCTGCCATGTTATGCCCCCTTCAACCCTGTAATGGCACGCCCTGAGGTGCCTTATCTCATGGGCGAGAGCGAAGGCGAGCTCGTCGTCTCCTAGGGATGCCGCAAGCATATAGGAGATGTAGATCGAACCGTCGGCCATGGAGTATGCGCTTATCTGCCTGCCGCCGGTTAGATGGAGCTCGAAGTCGGATGCATAGCTGCCGCAGGCTGCCGCCACCATCGCCGCGATGCCGCCTACCCTGCTCATGAGCGCAGGATGCTCCTCATCGACTACCGGCTCCGGGGCTGCTATCCTGTCTACGACACGCCTCCAGGGTGCATCCGAGGGGAAGGATGCGTCCCTGACCACCCTTGCCACCCAGTCGTGCCCGTACAGCATAGCCTGGGCATAGACAGCCCTTGATATCTCTGCGAAGCCTTCCTCGCTTGCCGGTTCGCTTCCGGAGGCGAATGCGTACAACATGGAGGAATCTAGGGCGGAAGCCTCGTCAGGAGAACCGCTTCTTATGCTGAGGGCAAGTACGATAAGGCCTGCTGCGATCATCGCGGCGACAATCAGCAGCGCAGGTCTCGAAATCCTCTTTCTTGAGAGCTTGTTCCTCGCCATGATCCCTCCGACGTCTGCCTGCGCCTTAGTTGCTGCGCATCCTATCAAATCTCAGGCGCCACGCCATTATCTTGCATCCTTGCTGCCGATCTTCCGGAACTTGGCGTTCCATTCCATAATGCGCAGATAGGAAAGCGGTAGCCTCCTACTTGTGCAACCTCGACGAGATAGCTCTAATCAGCAGGAGATTGACCGAGCACACCAGAGCTGCCTCAAGTAGAAGCACCCCTGCATAGATGGCGGGATCATTCCTCGATATCCTAAGCATCATTCTGTGCAGTGGTACGCCCAGCACCGCTTCCGTCAGGTAAAGGCTGCAGAACAGAACCATGGCGACCGCCGCCATCAGCAGTGGGTATAGTATGACGCGGCTACCGGCACTAGCAACAAAGCTACCTGCAAAGACCCTGAATGCCAGCGCAAGCATGATATAAGCGATGACGAATATGACCTGCGCCTGGAAGAAGAACGCGGCGATGATGACAAGGGCTACGCCGCTTGCCAACTGGTATGCCCTTCCGACCCTTCCCAGCACCAGTACGAGAAACGAGGGAACGAGCATGGCCGAGATTATGCTGATTGGCCCTCTGAACGTTATGAGGCTGGCTACGGAGAGAGCCAAAGCTATCGAGGAGGCTGCCAGCGCCCTGCTGCCCGCGTAAACTGCCTTCCCTGCCCGATTATTGGTTATCATGACAGCAACCGGTTCTTCTCTTGCCTGTAGGAATTCATGTCGAACCTTCTAAAGGAGTTCTTGCCCGATTTCTTCGCGCCATACATAGCGAAGTCGGCGAACTCGACAAGGTCGTAAATCTCATCCGTGTCTATCCCGTATACCGCCATCCCGGCACTGAGCTGTACCTTCAGGTATACGTTATCAAGCTGTATCGGTTCTTTGGCGACAGTGCTCAGGATCGCATCCCAGATCCTCTCGAAGTCCCTGGCCTCTACCGACTCGAAGCCATGCAGGTACAATCCGAACTCGTCGCCCGCTATCCTCATGCAGATCATATCCCCGAATGGAAGGCGGCTTAACCGGTCTGCGAACTGCTTAAGGAACTGGTCGCCGGCTCTGTGCCCGTAGTTGTCATTTATGCCCTTGAAGTCATCCAGGTCTATGAAAGTGAAGATGCCCATCTTGTCCGGCGCGGCGGAGATCAGCTGCTCTATCTCCTGCCTGTACTGGTATCTGCTCACCAAACCGGTCAGGGCGTCTTTGACCAGGCGGTTATTAAGGTCCGTATTCAGCTTGTTAAGCAGGGAATTCGCCTTTTGTAGCTGCCTTTGCGCGTTGATGAGGTCGTTGTTCAGCTTCTGTATCCTCTCGAACTGGTCGCGCACCACGCTTGTATCGTTAGCCGTGAAGCCTGCCTCGGATGCCTTCAATGCCCTTAAGAACCTTTCGATGAGATTTCTGATCTCCTGCGCCTCGCAAGCTTCATTGATGACGGAAGCTTCGATGGCATGGATAAGGATGGCATCTCCTGCGGGCATTATGCAAATGGCCAATTCGGTCTCGGGGTTTATTATCCTTAGCTTGCCGGCGCAGGTCAGCTCCTCATCCTTCTCCATCGCCTCTTTCGCGATAGCGGCGATGCTCTCCGCATCCGGGCGGCTGAACAGCTCTTTCAGCGATTTCTGGTACGGGGAGACAAGGTGGACCGGGCTCAGCCAGACCGCATTGATGATATTCAGGCGCTCATCGCACTTGATCAGGAAAGATACCGGTTCCCGCCTCATCGGCCGCCTCCTAAGCCCTAAGCATCGAACTGCTCCCTCGCCCAGCGCGCAAATGCCGCAGCGGAGGAAGAGTAAAAGTCTATGCCCCATTTCTCCCACAGTCCGCTTGTACTGGCGAATGCCTGTCCGCCGACTGCGATCTTCAAGCCTGGATGCTTGGCCCTAATCGCCTGCACGACCCCCTCGCACGTTGCCAGATACGGCGGCATCGTGACTGAAAGGGCTACAAGGTCGGGCTTGTTGGCGCTTATCGCCTCCAGTATTGCCGACTCCGGCAAGGCAGCGCCTAGATATACGGTATCCCAGCCGTTCAGCTCCAGTATGTCGGAGAGCATCCTTATGCCCATCTCATGAAGCTCGTTGCCGACTGCGCAGGATACCAGCGTCCTGTCCTTCCTGGGCTTCTCGAAGATCTCATCATAAAAACCGGACATCACGGTCTGCGTGACGGAAGTCGCGTAATGCTCCTTATCCACAGTAATCACATTCCTGTGCCACAGGGAGCCTATCTCATACATCACCTTGGCAAGGATCTCCTCATAGATTACCTCAAGGGGGACTCCCTTCTTCCTTGCAGCGCTAATGGTATCGTAAGCCTTCTTCGTGCTGCTGGTCAGGAGCGCCTCGATGTACTGCTTCCTTATCTCGTAGTAGTCCCCTCCATGAAAGAGGCGGACAGGGCCACTTCCGTAACTGCTGCGGCAGTCTGCTCGGCCGCAAGCTTAAGGAACTCTACCGACCTTTGAAGCTCGCTTGCCCCCATCAGCTCGGAAGCGCTGTCAGCCAGCACTTCTGCCATTATCAAGTAGTGGTCTCTCATCTGATCGCTGATTCTGTCCCTGTCCAGGTCCTTCATCAGATTGCACAACAGTTCGTACAGCCACCTGGCATAACCCGAGAAGATCAGGGGGTCTTCGAAATGCACTGCGGTCAGAAGGAAGCTGATGTTATATATGACATCGTCATACATCAGGCTCTTCCTTCTTTCATCCATCTCCTTATCGAGCTTCGGGTCCCTTATGAATTGCTCTTCGAACACCCTCTGGGCGATCTTTATGAACCGAGGGTCCGAGTAGTTCATCAGCAGGCTCAACTTAACATCCCCTTGCCTATAAGTTTGCCAGTCAGGTCTCGCTGTCGCTTGCCTTACTTCCCATCATAGCCGGACTATCTGATTATGGCCGCTTATTCATTCTCGGAGCTGGGCGGATATATCGCTCACGCCCGGCCATCTCCTGAAATATCAGGCCTTTATGTGGTGTATCGTAATGCAGCCGGGGCCCCCATGGGCAGCCATGGTCGGTGACAGCAGCAGTATCTCCACCGCAGCGCCCTCTATCCTTGCGCGTATCCTGTCGGCCACCTTGCGGGCCGCTTCGATGTCGTCTCCGTGGCAGACGTAGAAGCGGTGCATCGCATCGGCTCCCCTTCTTATTATCCCTTCTGCTATCATGTCCACCGCATGCCCCATGGTCCTAGCGATGGCGTACTTCTCTATCCTGGTGCCCTCTTCGTTTAGCCTCAGCACAGGCTTGATCCTAAGTATCGAGCCGATGAGCGCCGCGGTCTTCGACAGCCTCCCGCTTCTTCTGATGAAGGAGAAGTCCACTGCTATGAGAAAAGACTGCATGTCAGCTATAGAGCTTCTTAGCTGGCTGTTTATCTCCTCAAGCCCCTTGCCGAGCTTCGCTAGCCGCGCCGCCTTCTCCACAAGGTACTTCTGCGCCCCGCAAATGGTCCTCGAGTTGATCACCGTTATCCTGCTCTCGTCCACCATGCGGGCTGCCATGAGCGCATTCTGGTAAGTCCCCGACAGCCCCTCGGATATGGAAATGTGCATTATCCTGGAGGCTTTCGAAAGCCCAAGCTTGAATGCCTCCACCACATCCCCCAGATACGGCTGGGAGGTCGATGCCCTTACCCCGCCTCTGAGGAGCCGGTAGAACTCCTCATGTTTCATCTCTACGCCGTCTCTAAACGATGTGTCCTGCATGTTAAGCAATATCGGCGTTACGATTACGTTTAGCTCTGCCGCCTCCCTGTCGCTAAGCAGGGCGCAGCTGTCTGTTGTTATCTGCACTTCAGGCATTTAGGTTAGCATCCTCCGTATCGTTACTGCATCATCTTAACTGCTTTTCCAGCTCGAAGAGGTCTAGAATCGGTATGCCGTCGTTTCCTATCATGGGTATGCACGGCTTGATCTGCCTGTATTTCTTAACCTCATCGAGAAGCACCTCGCAGATTCTGTAGCCCAGCCTCTGAAAGAGCCTCAGGGCATAGGTGTTGTCGTTGGTAGTCATGAGCCATATCCTGGTGCAGCCGGCTCTCCTTGCCGCATCCTCCGCCATCGACATCAGCTGCCGGCCCAGGCCTTCCCCGGGCCTGAGGGAATCAAGCGAGACTATCTCGCACTCCCCTCCCTCAATATAGTACGTCGCGCAGGCGATTATCCTCGAGTCCTCCTCGCATATGAACGCATCAAGGTCGTTGGCAGTATAGATCTTCATCTTGGAAACGAGGTAGTCGCAGCCCCATCTTTTCTCGATGAACTTCGAAAGCGCATCCCTGTCGTTGGTCGAAACGCTCCGGAATTCCATCCATACCCCTCCAGTCATAGTATTTTTCGTACCTGACCTCAAGATGCCTTCTTGGCGGCCCTCCTTTGTGCTATATTACAGACGGCAAATACGCTTCATTAGGAATCTGTGCGCATATTTCACGATTCAATGCGGGTGCGCCCAATACCTTCATCCGCAGCCCCCCGGCTAGACCAATTCTTCTTATCGGGAAGGTGACAACGATGGCGAGGAAGCTTGCTGCAGCAGTCATGGTACTTGTAGTTGCCGGCCTTTGCGTCTTTCTCTATTACTACACCAAGAGCCCTAACCGGATCGATATTACCGACAACAGCAGCTCAAAGGGTATGTTTGGATACAACTTCTTCGATGTCGACGAGAGCGGCGAGCTTGCCGTCGGAGGCATCGATGCTTTGAGCATCTCAGGCATCAGCGCGGACATCACGGTCAGATACGAGGACTCTGATGTCATCAAAGCCCACTTCTACGGCAGCGTTAACCTGCTCTCTGGATCTCCGGAGCCGCACCTTACGATAACGACCGACGGCGGCAGGGCTAACATCGAAGTCGAGCCAAGGGGCGTCTCAACCTATAGGATAGGCACTGCTGACCTGATGCTGGACGTGGTAGTGCCCCTTTCGCTGAAGGCATCTCTCATCGTATCGGGAGTCTCGGGGAAAGTAGTGCTGGATGGGGACCTGGACGTTGACTCCGTGGACCTTAACACTGTTTCGGGAAGCATAGATGCAGGCAAGGCCACAGTGCAGAGGACATTCGAGGCCAACACCGTGTCGGGCAGCATCGACATAGAGGATGTAACCGCCTCGACTTACATCGCCAACACCATCTCCGGCAGCGTGAATGCCATGAAGGTATCGGGCGCGAACGTAATCAAGCTGGGATCGATATCGGGACGCGTCAGCCTGGGCCTTCCCAAGGATGCGCAGTTCGACATAAGCGCAAGCTCCGTATCCGGCAACGTTAGCTGCGATTTTCCTGTAGTGATAGAATCCTCTACAGACAAGAAGCTAGTCGGAAGGGTAGGAAACGGTGAAACCAACATCGATATAACTACCGTAAGCGGCTCGATATCCATAGAGTCAAGGTAGCTGGGAGGATCTGAACTGGCTAATGACCGCGGCGCCCGGTAAGAGGGCGCCGCTTCCTTTCCTCAAGCCTTATGGCTATAGGCTCCTTTGAATCTTCGCTATGAGCTTGCCTCTCCTCTTCCTTTCGAGCCAGGCCGCCGTTTCGCTCTTCGACTTCATGTACATGACCTCCTTGAGCATCTTCATGTAGCTGTCGTACCTTCTCTGCTCAAGGATCCCCTCCTCGATGGCCCGAAGCACGGCGCAGCCGGGCTCTCCCATATGCGAGCAGTCGTCGAACCTGCAGCCGTTGGCCAGCTCCTCTATGTCCCCGAACGAATCCGAAAGGTCGTCCTCCTCGGCTGTCAGCCCGAAGGCCCTTATGCCCGGCGTGTCGATGAGCATGCCCCCTGAGGGCAGTAGCTTAAGAGCCCTTGAGGTGGTAGTATGCCTTCCTTTGGAATCACTTTGCCTTATATCGGCCGTCTTCGCCGCCTCATAGCCCAGCAACCTATTAAGGAGTGTGGACTTGCCTACCCCCGATGAGCCAACCACGGCGCATGTGATGCCCGGCTTGAAGTAGCCCCCAAGCTGGTCGACCCCTTCGCCGGTAAGCGCGCTTATGGAGACTACGTCGGTCCCTGGGACTGCGTCTTTCGCCTGCTGCTCCAAGATG
>CAZHKX010000044.1:0-13036 GCA_964532805.1 uncultured Clostridia bacterium | reverse complement strand
GATATCGTTACTTGTAGCAGAGCGCCTATCATGATTTCCGGGAGGGTATGCTGATGTGCGGGATAATAGGATATGCAGGCGACAAGCAGGCGGCGCCAATAATCCTCGACGGGCTTAAGAGGCTTGAGTACAGGGGATACGATTCGGCGGGCATAGCGATAAACGACGGGAGCACGACCGTGCTCAGAAAGAGCATGGGAAGGCTCGTAAAGCTCGAGGAGGCCATAAGAGGCGAGGTCCCGCAGGGAAGCTGCGGCATGGGGCACACGAGATGGGCCACGCACGGAAGGCCCTCCGACCTGAACGCCCACCCGCATACCGACTGCACCGGGGACATAGTCCTGGTCCACAACGGCATATTCGAGAACTACTCCGAGGTCAAGGCGGCTCTCGTCGCAGACGGCCATGTCATGGTCTCCGAGACTGACACCGAGGTACTCGCACACCTCATCGAATCAAACTACGACGACGACCTCGCAGAGGCCGTGAGAAAGTCGATACGCATGGTGCGCGGCTCATACGCCATCGTTGTGATGAACAGCCGCGAACCTGGCCGCATCGTCGCCGCCAAGAAGGACTCCCCGCTTATCGCAGGGCGCGGCGTGGGGGAGAACTACATCGCCTCCGACATCCCAGCGCTTCTTCCCTACACTAGGGAGGTCTACATCATAGAAGACGGCGAAGTCGTCGACATGACCAAAGACGAGCTCAAGTTCACAAGGATAGACGGCAGCACGGTGACGAAGACCCCCATGACAGTGACCTGGAGCATGGAGGCCGCCGAGAAGGGCGGCTACAACCACTTCATGCTGAAGGAGATCCATGAGCAGCCCAGGGCCTTGAGGGAGACCTTATCCGGCCGGGTCGCCCCCGACGGAAGGTATGTGAACATACCGGAGCTGAACCTCTCGGACGACTATCTGAGGCAGCTTAAGCGCGTGCAGCTCATCGCATGCGGCACAGCCTCCTATGCCTGCCAGGTGGGCAAGTACTATTTCGAGAAGTTCGCAGGCCTTCCCGCGGCAGTCGAGGTAGGATCCGAGTTCAGGTACGCAAACCCCATAATGGGCCCCGAGACCCTCGTAATCGCGGTGAGCCAGTCCGGCGAGACCGCAGACACTCTGGCTGCCATGAGGGAGGCCAAGGCCCACGGCTGCAAGGTCGTGGCTGTGACCAACGTGGTCGGCTCTTCCGTATCGAGGGAGGCCGACATGGTGATCTACACCTACGCCGGCCCTGAGATCGCCGTAGCATCCACCAAGGCATATGTGACCCAGCTTGAGGCCCTCTGCCTACTCGGCCTGGACCTTGCGCAGAGAAGGGGAGTAGTAGACCGCGAGAAGGTCGCCCTCATAGCAGGCGAGCTCAAGGAGCTTTCAGGCAAGATGGAGTCGCTCTTCAGGAGAAACGAGTCCTGGATAGAGGCCTTCGCCGGAAGAAACAGCGCCATGCAGCACGCATTCTTCATCGGAAGGGGCCTCGACTTCGCGACGTCTCTGGAAGGGGCGCTCAAGCTGAAGGAGATCTCCTATGTGCATGCTGAGGCCTACGCCGCAGGTGAGCTTAAGCACGGCACCCTCGCCCTTGTAACGAAGGGCACACTTGTTGTTGCCCTCGTCACCCAGCCGAGCTTGAGGGAGAAGATGCTCTCCAACATCCAGGAGGTCAAGGCCAGGGAGGCCATGGTGCTGGCGGTCGCTTCGGAAGGCGACGCAGAGATAGAAAAGCATGTAGACCACGTGATATACATACCCCATACAGTACCTGAGCTAGCCCCGATGCTTGCCGTCGTGCCGCTTCAGCTGTTCGCCTACCATATGGCAGTGGCCAGGGGAAACGACGTCGACAAGCCCAGGAACCTCGCCAAGAGCGTCACGGTGGAGTAGGCCTTGAAGCTGATCGGAATCGGTACAGACATCGTCGAGCTGGCAAGGTTCGCAGCTCACGCGAAGGCGCTTCCTGAGGGACCCGCCGGGCGTTACCTCACCGAATCCGAGATGGCGGAGGCCCTTCAAAGGAGAAATGCCGCAACGGAATACCTTGCGTCCAGGTTCGCAGCTAAGGAGGCCGTGATGAAAAGCCTCGGCTGCGGCATGGGCAAGGTGTCCTTCAGGGACATAGAGATAGCCTCGGCGCCTGACGGGCGGCCGTTCGTGCGCCTTTCCGGAAGGGCGGGGGTGAGGGCCTCTGAGATATCCGCGGCTGCGGTCATGATAAGCATCTCGCACGGGAAGGAGTCCGCCGTGGCATTCGCCGCGGCTGTGGCCGACGATGCCCTATAGGCTGGCCGACGCGAGGTCCAGCGGTGAGATCGACCGTCTGGCGATGTCGGAATATGGGCTGGATGCAAGGACCCTCATGGAGAATGCGGGCTCTGCCGCATCAAGCCTTGCAGTCTCCCTCATGCCCTCCGCAGGGCCTGTCACGGTCTTCTGCGGAAGCGGCAGGAACGGCGGGGATGGGCTGGTCGCAGCGAGGCATCTTGCTTCCATCTGCCCCTCAATCAACGTAGTGAGGGTTATGCCCGGGCCCGGCAGGCGCATCCCTGACGAGGTCGAGGCGAACCTAAGGGCGATATCCTCCTGCACCGGCTCCATAAGGATTCTTGAAGCCCACACAGGGGAGGAGCTGAAAGAGGCACTAATACTCTCCCTAGAATCATCCCTCATAATCGACGCGCTTATCGGAACGGGCCTCACAGGCCCCGCATCCGGGCTTATCGCCTCGGCGATAGGGACAATAAACGAGGCATCCGGATCAGAAGTTGCCGGCCGCAGCATCCCGGTGCTGTCCCTCGACGTGCCCTCGGGTACCAGCTCCGACGACGGAAGCGCACAGGGGCCCGCCGTCAAGGCATCTGCGACGCTCTGCTTCGGCACGTTGAAGCAGGGGCTGTTCGCCGAACCTTCGGCAAGCCTCGCCGGCGATGTGTACGTCTCGCAGATAGGCATGCCCGACGGAGCGCTGAGGCCTGCGAAAGGGCAGCTTCTGGACCTGGCCCTTGCTGGAAGCCTTATCCCCCCGCGGAAGGCATCCTTCCATAAAGGTGACATAGGAAAGGTTGCGATCATCGCAGGAAGCCTCGACATGCCGGGCGCTGCGGTGCTCGCCTCCAAAGGGGCGCTGTCCGCCGGGTGCGGCATATGCGAGCTGTATGTGCCCGAGGAGGCCTATGCCGCGGTGCTGGCATCGGGTATGGCGGCAGAATCCATGCTGAGGAGGCTCCCCTCCGGATCCGGCCGCTTCACAGGCGAGATTCCTTCCTGCGAGGCGGCATCACTTTCACAAAAGGACGCGATAGTGCTGGGCCCCGGCGCCGGCAGGGATGGCGGGATAAGGAGCCTGATTCTAAACGTAATGGCGCTTAAGCCCGGGAAGCTGGTCTTGGACGCGGACGCCCTGTGGTTTCTGGGACCGGAGTTCACCAAGATGGAGGACTTCGGCGGCGAGCTGGTGCTCACCCCTCATGCGGGCGAGCTCGCCCGCATGATGCGGGAGCGCGCGCTCACATGCTCAAGGGTTGAGGATGCATTAGGAGCCGCAAAGGCGCTGTCGGCGCACCTCGCCCTCAAAGGACCCGGAACGGTGGTCGCATCGCCCGACGGGCGCTTCAGAGTCGCTCACGCCGGAAACAGCGCCATGGCGACTCCGGGCTCAGGAGACGTGCTCTCAGGCATCACGGGGGCCTTCCTCGCCAGGGGCATGGGAGGGTATGACGCTTTGAGCGCCGCTGTCTTCGTGCACTCGCTGGCCGGCGATATCGCGGCATCCGCGAGCCCCGCAGCCATATCGGCATCGATGATAGCGGAGAAGGTGCCCGAAGCCATCAAGATGGCCGTTGAGGGCGCCCATGATCTTTCAGGCACAAGGACGCTTCCATGCGAGCTAGTCGCAAGGAAGGTACATATCGGGAGGTAATCATATGTCAGTGGCATTGGTGGAGCTCACCAGGGGAGGCGAGCTGGAGAGCGCGCACTACGGCAACGCGGTCTTCATGGATTCCGAGGGAAGGGTGCTGGCGAAGGCGGGCGACGAGGCCAAGAGGACTTACTGGAGGTCGTCAGCCAAGCCCATACAGGCCTTCCTTCCCATAATCACGGGGGCCGTGGACCGCTTCGGCATAACGGAAAGGGAGCTTGCCGTAATCTGCTCCTCGCACTTCGGCGAGGACATGCACGTCGAGGCGGTGAGGTCCATGCTGGCCAAGGCGGGGATACCGGAAAGCGCGATAAGCACGGGCACGCACCTGCCGTTCGACAAGGCCTCCGCCGAGGCGCTGATAAGGGCGTCCAAGCAGCCGACCCCGCTTCATCACAACTGCTCGGGCAAGCACACAGGCATGCTCATCACCTGCAAGCACATGGGCTGGCCTATGGTGGACTACCACCTTCCGGACCATCCGGTGCAGGTGGCGGCCCACGAGCTGGTCTCCGAGCTCTCCGGCATACCCAAGGGCGAGATTCCTATCGGCGTGGAGGGCTGCAGCGTATCATCCTTCTACCTGCCGCTCTGGGCCATGGGCTACATCTATGCAAGGCTTGCCGACCCTAAGACGCTCCCTGAGAAGTACAGGATAGCGGCAGAGAGGGTCACGGCGGCCATGATGGCAAACCCCGAGATGGTGGCGGGCACCTACGGCTTCGCAAGCCTTCTTATGAAGGCCCACAAGGGCCGCATATTCGCCAAGAACGGCGCCGAGGGAGTGTTCTGCCTGGGTCTTCAGGGTAAGGGCATAGGATTCGCCATGAAGATAGACGACGGGTCCGACAGGGCTTATCACACGGCAGTGACCAGCGCCCTCCAGCAGTACGGCGTCATGCCGGATGCAGGAGCCGAGATGAACCCGGTGAAGCCGGTGAGAAACAACAAAGGAATCCTGGTAGGCGAGATAAGGCCGGGCTTCACGCTTCAGCCCGTTGCAGAAAGGCTGGTCGCAAGATGAGCGCGTACGAGAGGATAAAAAGTGAGGCAGAGAAGCTCTACTTCGAGGCGGTGGATATACGCCGCGCCCTTCACAGGATACCCGAGGAGGGGCTGAAGGAGTACAAGACCTCCGCCTTCGTGATCGATTACCTTAGCAGGCTGGGCTTGGACGATATAAAGACGAAGGTGGCGGAGACCGGCGTGGTGGCAACTCTAAAGGGTGCGCACCCCGGTCCCACCGTAGCCATAAGGGCCGACATGGACGGCCTTCCCATAACCGAGCAGACGGGCCTTCCCTTCGAGTCGGAGCATGAGGGCTGGATGCACGGCTGCGGGCACGACTCCCACACCGCGGGCCTTCTTGCCACCGCAAAGCTCCTCTCAGGCATGCGCGACGAGCTCTCAGGCACGGTCAAGTTCCTGTTCCAACCGGCTGAGGAAGGTCCCGGCGGTGCCTTGAGGATGATAGAGGAGGGCGCGCTTGACGGCGTCGACTTCGTAGTCGGCGGACACGTCTGGGGAGATTATCTGCCAGGCCAGGCGGCATTTCTCGAAGGGCCGATGTTCGCGGCTCCCGACATAATAGAAATCGAGATCGCGGGAGTGGGCGGCCATGCCGCGGCCCCGCACGAGACCGTGGACACCGTCCCTGTCATGGCGGCTATTGTAAACGCGCTTCAGACCATAGTCTCTAGAAGGATAGACCCCGCCATGCCCTGTGTTGTGACGATCGGCACGGTGAACGCCGGCTACAGGCACAACGTCATCGCCGACAGGTGCAAGCTTACGGGCACAGTCAGGACCTACGACAAAGCGGTGCAGGACATAGTGAAGAGGAGCATACGGGAGATGGTGGAGGGCATAGCCTCAGCAATGGGAGCTAAAGCGAGCGTAAGCTACAAGGAGCTCTATCCGGCGCTTGTGAACGATGCCGCCGTCACAAACATGATGAGGGAGCTTGCTGCCGAGATGCTCGGAGCCGAGAACGTAGTTAAGGCCGCACCCACCATGGGAGGCGAGGACTTCTCGTTCTTCCTTCAGAAGGTGCCGGGCACATTCATGTTCATCGGCTCGGCCAACGAGGGCGGAAAGTACTCCGACATGGCCCATAACCCCTGCTTCAACCTCGACGAGAGGGCGCTTATCGCCATGATGAAGCTGTATGCGGGCTCCCCGTTCGCCCTTTGTGCGAAGGTGAAGTAAGTTGCCCAAGTACTGCTTCACGAGTCTGTCAGAATCCGATACAGAGTCTTTGGGCGAAAGGCTGGGCAGGGCGCTTCCCCAAGGCGCGGTGGTGCTGCTTAAGGGCGACATCGGCGCCGGCAAGACCTGCTTCACGAGGGGCCTTGCGAAAGGCCTTGGGCTTGACCCGGAGGACGTGGCTAGCCCGACTTTCACCCTCGTGCACGAGCACGGCAACGGCAGGAAGCTCTACCATATGGACCTCTACAGGCTGTCGGGCCCCGAGGAAGCCGAGGAGAGCGGCCTTATGGAGTATTTCACAGGTGACGCGGTGGCGGCCGTGGAATGGCCGGACCCCATAGAGAAGGCGCTCATGGAAGAGGCGGGACTGCCGGGCGGGGGATCAAGGCAGGCAGTGACCGTGAGGATAAACCAGGGGGATCTAGAGGATATAAGGACGATAGAGATCGAGGTGCCGGAGGGCTCAGGCATCATGGCGGAGGAAAGATGATAACCCTTGCGATGGACACAAGCTGCATGACGGGAGGAGTCGCCGTGCTAGATGGCAGGAGGGTGCTCGCGGAGTATACCCTTTCGGTCAAGCGCACGCACTCCGAAAGGCTCATGTCATCCGTGGCGAGGGTCATGGAGGACGCATCCCTCAAGCCGTCAGACATAAGCCTCATAGCCTGCTGCACAGGCCCTGGCTCGTTTACGGGCATAAGGATTGGCGTCGCCAGCGCGAAGGCCATGGGCATGTCCCTTGGTGCCGCCATCGTTCCGGTGACGGGCCTTGACGCCCTTGCCTACGGCCTAACGGAGGGCGAGCATGCCTGGTGCATGATAGACGCAAGGCACGAGAACTGCTACGCCGCGCGCTTCCTCGGTACGGGAGGCGCCGCAAGGATGATGAGCGGGCCTGCTGTGATGACGGTAAGCGAGATCGCCGCAAGCGTGAAGAACAAAGGTGTTAGGCACAGGGCTTTCGGTGACGCGTCCATTATGTACGGGGAGAAGCTTGCCGCAGAGTCAGGTGGCCTCATCGCAATACCGGGGCCGGAGGATTCGGGCATAAGGCCGGCTAAGGTCGGAATGCTGGCGCTGGACCTTCATGAGGCAGGCCTTTCGGTGAGCCCTGCGGCGCTTCAGCCCTATTACATCAAGCATTCGGAGGCTGAGATTAAGGCTGAGATTAAGGCTGAGATTAAGGCCGGGATGAAGCCAGGGGCGCCAGAGGGAGCCGCGGCCGATTGCGCCTCATCATCAGCATGCGCCGAGGGGAAGTGTCCATCCTGCTGAGCTTCTCGATGATGACGGCGGAGCACGTAAGCTCCGTCTGGGAGATAGAGAAGCAGAGCTTCAGCAGCCCCTGGAGCAGGGAATCCTTTGAGATGGAGCTTGAAAACGACCATGCCCGCTACGTAATCGCCCTGGAAGGCGGGGAAGTGGTCGGATATGCGGGCTACTGGAGGATATACGACGAGGCCCATGTGACCAATGTCGCGATAAGGAAGGACAGAAGGGGCAAGGGCTACGGCAAGGCGCTCATGATAAGGCTCATGGACCTTGCAGCGGCGGAGGGCGTGCAGGCCATGACGCTTGAGGTGAGGGTGACGAACCTAACCGCGCGGCACCTGTACGACGAGCTGGGCTTTATCAGCGCCGGGGTAAGGCCCGGCTACTACGAGGACAACGGCGAGGACGCGGCCATCATGTGGAACACGTCCTATTTCAAGAAGGGCCGGACCGGGAGGCATGGCATTGTCTGAGCTGGTATTGGGGATTGAATCTAGCTGCGACGAGACGTCCGCGTCCCTTGTGGATGCCGGAAGGACCGTCCGCTCCTGCGTGATAGCCTCCCAGATGGAGGAGCACAGGCTGTATGGGGGGGTGGTCCCCGAGATAGCGTCCAGAAGGCATGTGGAGGCCATAGTCCCGGTAGTCGAGGAGGCCATGGGGGGCGTCCCCTTCGAGGAGCTTCTAGGCATATCGGCGACAGCAGGCCCCGGCCTTGTCGGCGCGCTTCTCGTAGGGCTGTCGTTCGCGAAGGCCCTCGCATGGTCGACGGGCAAGCCCTTCGTGGGAGTAAACCACATCGAGGGGCACATCTACGCGAACTTCCTCGGAAGGTCCGAGCTTGAGCCGCCGTTTCTCTGCCTTACGGTATCGGGAGGGCACACCGACCTTACCGTAATCGAGGCGCACGGCAGGTACAGCAGGATGAGCAGGACCAGGGACGACGCAGCAGGGGAGGCCTTCGACAAGGTTGCAAGGGCGCTTAAGCTGGAGTATCCGGGAGGGCCAAACCTCGAGAGGCTCGCCCTGAAGGGAAACCCGGACGCGGTGAGGTTTCCGAAGGTCGCTGTGAGGGACAATCCGCTGGACATCAGCTTCTCGGGGCTTAAGACCGCGGCGGTGCGACTTGCAATGGCGGCGACAAGCGATGAGGCGAGGGCCGACATAGCCGCAAGCTTCCAGAAGGCGGCAGTAGAGGCGCTTGCCGAAAGGGCCGGGGAGGCGCTTAGGATCACAGGGCTGAAGAAGCTTGCCGTATCGGGCGGGGTGGCTGCGAACAAGGCGCTAAGGGCGAGATGCAAGTCCCTTTGCGAAGAGGCCTCCTGCGAGCTTATAATACCGGAGGCGGCCTACTGCACGGACAACGCCGCGATGATAGCCTCAGCGGGGTACTTCAGGCTCATAGCCGGGGAGCGTTCGGCGCTGGATGCCAACGCCGACCCCTCGTGGAAGGCAATTTAGCATTGAGGATGGGACGACATGCGCGAACTGGGAGATAGCACTGAAGGACGTTTCGAAGACCAGCTTAAGAAGTACAGGGCCGAAGAGGCCGAAGAAGGTGCCGGATTGCCGGAAGGTGAATGCCTGCCGGAGGATTCTGAAGCAACCGATGGCTCCATCGAGGAGGCCCCAAGGCGCGGGCGAAGCGGCAGAGGCGGTGCCAAAAACGTAGAAAGAGATGCCGACAATGGCATCGACAAAGGCATAGAGAGAAGCACCGATGAGCTTCGGGAGAAGCGCGGAAGGGGCGGATGCTTCACCGCGGCAATAGCCCTCGGGCTCATAGCGGCGCTGGCCCTTCTTAGCGCAGGCTACGTCTACATGGTCCTTCCGTCCAAGCTTCCCTTCGGCGACGACGGGGTGTTCACCCTCATGGTCGTGGGCACGGACGTGGATTACGTCGCCCCCAATACCAGGGCCGAGGTGAGCATCGGTAGGGCGGACGTGGTCATGGTGCTACTGATGCCAAGAGGCTCCCAGACCGCAACGATCATCTCCATCCCCAGGGACACTCTTGTAACAAACGGCGGCGGCCGCGAGGTGAGGTTCAACTCCCTCTACAAGGGCCTCCCCCCGGATGCCCTCATGGAGGGCGTAAGCAAGGTCACCGGCCTTGGCGTCGACCGTTGGATCAAGGTGGACTTCGACGCCTTCGTGGGCTTCGTGGACGCGCTAGGCGGCGTCACCGTCACCGTAGATAAGAGGATGTACTACGAGGACGACGCTGCGAAGTACATCATAGACCTGCAGCCTGGCAAGCAGTCCTTAAACGGCAAGCAAGCGCTGGGGTTCGTAAGGTACAGGCAGGATGCGCTCGGTGACATAGCCAGGGTGGCAAGGCAGCAGCAGCTGTTCAAGTCCATTGCGAAGGCCGCGATAAACCCCGCCCATATATTCAAGGTGGGGGAGTTCCTGGACATAGTGGACAAGTACGTGGTGAACGACATGAACCTGTACGAGTACGCGGCTATCGGGATGAGGGCCTTGAAGGTAGGACCCGGCAACTTCGATACCTTGACGCTTCCGGGCCATTTCAGCGGCCCCTACTGGGAGGCTGACGAGGCGGAGATAGATAAGCTCATAGAAAGCATCAAGGGCGGAGGGGACAGATGAGGGAAGGCGAAGTCAGGCTGGACGTTGCGCTGACCATGGATTCCGCGACCCTTCTATCAAAGGGCGAGTGCGCGGTTGCGATAATCGACGTCCTCAGGGCGACGAGCACCATAACCAAGGCCATAGATTCGGGAGCAAGCGCGATCTTCCCCGTGGCGGGAATAGACCTTGCCAGGCAGACCGCCGCCAATCTCGGCGACGCGCTTCTGTGCGGCGAGAGGATGGGCATCAAGCCCGAGGGCTTCGACCTCGGCAACACCCCCCTGGACTTCTCGGAGAAGCTGGTCGGCGGAAGGCGCATAGTGCTCGCAAGCACCAACGGGACCAAGGCGCTTGCAAGGTACGCCGACTCCAAGGCGCTCATCGCGGCAAGCCTTTTGAACGCGGGGGCGGCGGCGGACTTCCTCATAGCCTCCGGGGAGGATATAATTCTTGTATGCGCAGGGCAGGACGGCACATTCGGCGCCGAGGATGCCATATGCGCGGGCCTTATAATCGACAGGATGAAGGAAGCGGGCTTGAAGTTCACGATGACGGACCCGGGCTGGGCCGCTCTTACGCTGTATCGGGCCTGCAAGCATGACATACCGGGATCGGTCAAGCAGTGCGACCACGCGGTCTACCTCATAGAGGAGGGCTTCGCAGACGACGTCGCCTACTGCAGCAGGGTGGACATCCTGGACTCGGTGCCCAGGGCGACGAGCATTGAGGGAAGGCTCGCGCTTAAGAGGGCATAAGGCAGGAAAAGGCATAGATACCGGCCGGAGTGCGCAGCATCATAACCCGATGAATCTGAGGAGGAATGGCCATGGGAAGGATCTCACCCGTAGTCCACGACGACATCGCGAAGGTACTTTTGACGGAAGAGCAGATCAAAGCGAGGGTCGATGAGCTCGGAAAGCAGATCAGCGCGGACTACGCGGGCAAAGAGCTCGTAGTCATATTCGTCCTCAGGGGGGCCTCGGTGTTCTTCGCCGACCTCATAAGGCGCATCGACGTGCCGATGAAAATCGACTCGATAGCGGCGGCAAGCTATGGCGATGCCACCAAGTCCTCCGGCACCGTGAGGATAGACAAGGACATCGACACGGTGATCGAAGGCAAGAACGTCCTTCTCGTGGAGGATATAATCGACACGGGGCTTACGCTTAATTACCTGAAGTCCTATTTCCTCAGCCAGAAGCCGGCGTCATTCAAGATTGTGACGCTTCTGGACAAGCCGGCATCAAGGAAGGTCGCCATCACGGCGGACTACAACGGCTTCACAGTGGGAAATGAGTTCGTGGTCGGCTACGGCCTCGATTACGCGCAGCTCTTCAGGAACCTCGCATACATCGCGATACCGAAGGACCATGTCTGGAACGACAAAGCCAAGGAGTAAGTGATGAAGGGCAACGAACTGGTCATTATACTGGACTTCGGCTCGCAGTACAGCAAGCTTATTGCCCGCAGGGTGAGGGAAGCGAACGTCTACTGCGAGATAGTTAGGCATGACATCTCGGCCTCTGAGGTGGCGAAGCTCGCCCCCAAGGGTATCATACTCTCGGGCGGCCCTTCCAGCGTGTATGGGGAGAGGGCACCTCAGATCGACAAGGACATCTTCGACATGGGCATACCCGTGCTCGGCATCTGCTACGGCATGCAGCTGATGGCCTTCCACCTGGGAGGCAAGGTTGCGCGCGCCGACAAGAGGGAGTACGGCAAGTCCGACATAGCGAAGGATGAATCGTCGTGCCTGTTCAAGGGCTTGGGCGAGGTGGGAAGCGTGTGGATGAGCCACGGCGACTCCGTGATGGAGATGCCGGAGGGCTTCGTGAAGTCCGCATGGTCGGACAACACGCCGATAGCGGCGATGGAGGATCCCGAGAGGAAGCTCTATGGCCTGCAGTTTCATCCCGAGGTTAAGCATACGGTGAAGGGCCAGGACATCATAAACGACTTCCTGTTCGCGGTCTGCGGCCTTCAGGGCGACTGGACCCCGGGCTCCTTCATAGAGGAGACTGTGGAGGAGGTAAGGGTAAAGGCCGCGGGCGGCAAGGTGCTTTGCGCGCTGTCTGGCGGGGTGGACTCGTCGGTGGCGGCAGTGCTTGTACATAGGGCGGTAGGGGACAACCTCATCTGCGTGTTCGTCGACCACGGCCTTCTTAGGAAAGGCGAGGCGGAGCAGGTGGAGCGCGTCTTCAGGGAGCACTTCAGGATGAACCTTATCGTCGTGGACGCGAAGGAGCGCTTCCTTACGAAGCTTGCAGGGGTTAGCGACCCCGAGCGCAAGAGGAAGATCATCGGCGAGGAGTTCATCAGGGTTTTCGAGGAAGAGGCTACTAAACTGGGGAAGATCGACTACTTGGTGCAGGGCACGCTCTACCCAGATGTGATCGAGAGCACGGCGCCGGACACTGCCGGCACTGCTGTGAAGATAAAGAGCCACCACAACGTGGGGGGCCTTCCGGAGAAGCTTGGCTTCAAGCTAGTGGAGCCGCTGAGATACCTCTTCAAGGACGAGGTGAGAAGGATAGGGCTCGCTTTGGGATTGTCGGAGGACATCGTCTGGAGGCAGCCGTTCCCGGGACCCGGCCTTGCGGTAAGGATCGTGGGCGACATCACGAGGGAGCGCATCGCGCTGCTGCAGGAAGCAGATGCGATAGTCACTGAGGAGATTAAGGCTGCAGGGCTCTACAGGGCCATCTGGCAGTCCTTCGCGGTGCTTCCGGGGGTCAGGTCCGTGGGCGTCATGGGAGACGAGAGGACATACTCGGAACTGGTAGCGATCAGGGCTGTGGTGAGCGATGACGGCATGACCGCGGACTGGGCGAAGATCCCGTACGACGTGCTCGAAAGGGTGTCGACGAGGATTGTAAACGAGGTCCATGGCGTGAACAGGGTGGTCTACGACATCACGATGAAGCCGCCGTCGACCATAGAGTGGGAATGATGGGGGCGCAGGCTGAGGCTGGTCGGGGCAGATTTGCCAGACTTATAGGAAGGGTCTGATGCGCTTATGGCGGACAACGAGGTAAGGTGT
>CAZHKX010000043.1:0-13287 GCA_964532805.1 uncultured Clostridia bacterium | reverse complement strand
CTTTGTGCTCTTCGTTGTCATTCATATATTAGAACGTATGGCCGAAGCCGAAATACACCTTGCCCTGATTGTTGGATATGCCATAGTCGAGCCTGAGCATGCCTAGCATCGGCACGGTGACCCTTATGCCCGCCCCCACGCCGTACTTCATGCCCGCAAGGGTGAAGGCGTCGCCCTGGTTCCAGGCCTGCCCCAGGTCGAAGAACACCACTCCGCCTACGATCTCCTCATAGATGCGGAACCTGTATTCGGCGTTGGCGAACACTATATAGTCCCCCTCAACAGGCACTTTTATGCCCCTGAGGTTGGTGCCCCCGCCAAGAAGGAACTTCTGGTGGTCCGGAAGGGGCGTGAAGCCCACGCCCGCGCCCAGCCTGCCGGCTATCACCTGGCCGTCCTTGAACTCGTAGTATCCTGTCGCCTGGGTGTACAGCTTGACGAAGTTGTCGTCGCCGCCCAGGAAGCCTCCTGCAAACTCGGTAGAGGCGAAGAGCGTATAGCCCTTAGTGGGGTTGTTGAAGTCATCCCTTGTATCCCTTGTCAGGGACAGAGTGATGCTCCTTGTGGAGGAATCCTGCGGTATGGCAGGGTCGATCACTTCCGCCTCGTTTTGTATGAAGTCCAGGGTGAAGGATGCATTGGCCTTCGTGTAAAGGTCGAAGTAGTAGCCCAGCCAGACCCTTCCTCCGGTCTTGTACTGCTGGTATGCGAGGTCGTCCTCGTCGTCTTCGACCTCGTCCTCGTCAATGTCAATCTTCTTGTTGGACAGCTTCCTGTATATGTCCAGGCCGCCTTCAAGCTTGTCGGTGAACAGGTAGGGGGTTGATATGGAAAGCTCGCCCAGCACCTGCTTCTCCTTGCCTCCGGCCTCGAGCTTGCCTGACACCTTGATGCCGTAGCCGAAGACGTTCTTGTCGGAGACCTCAAGGTATCCTATAAGGCCTTCAGCCGAGTTGTAGGTAGCACCTACATTGAAAAGCCCCGTCTTCGTCTCGGTGACCTTGAAGATAACGTCTGCATAAGGAGGTTCTCCGGGCACCAGCTCCACGCCGATGTCCTCGAAGATGCCTGTGTTGTATATCCTCCTGCTGTCGTCGGAGAGCGCCTTGGTGTCTATGAAATCGCCCTCCTTAGTGCGGATGTTCCTTCTTATGACCTCTTCCTTGGTCTTGTCGTTGCCCTCGATTATCACGCTGTTGACCTTCCACTCGACTATCTCGATGAGCACCACGCCGTCCATGCCTATCTCGGGCTCGACGGTCGCTATCCTGCCCATGTCCTTATAGAGCGTGATCACTCCGTCTAGGTCCTCCCTGAGGGTGTTGACGTTTATTATCTTGCCCACGGTGGACTTCATCCTCGACAGGAGCTGCTCGGTACTGATGAGTGTGTTGCCCGTTATCTCGACTTTCTCGAGGGCCGGGAACTCCTCAACCGTGACGATGAGTCTGATGCCGCCCAAAAATGCCTGGGAGCGGGCGCCGAGGTCCGCGAAATAGCCGCTGTCCTGCAGCGCCTTGAAGGCGGCATCGAGGGCCTCCTGGGTGAGGTCCTTGCCTATGGTAAGCGGTATGAGACCCTTTATGAACTCGGCGTCGAGCTTCTTGTTGCCCTCAATCTCTATTCCGGCCAGCCTTCCGTAAGATTGGGCCGACGCAATGGCTGTTGCCGCCAATACCAGGACCAAGGCCGCTGATACAACTATGGCTGCCCTGATCTTGCCGCTTCTACTCATCTCGGTACCTCCTGACGGTGCGCAAATTTCCGGTCTTCTCGGGCTCGCGCGGCATAAACCGCACTATTGTTGAAACGATGCCCGGACCCGGCATGTTCCCGGATATCACCTGACCTGTGAATTGCCCTTGGCATTGCCAGATACGACGCTTTGCACGAGGGCCCTTTCGGTGTGATACGGCTCGTCCTCGTCGTCATAGAAGCCGTACTCATCGTATGGCTCTTCCTCCGCTAAGGCTGGCTCCTGGGCCTCTTCCCCGGTGGGCTCCGCCTCAGGCGCCGCTTCCTCGTATTCGGGCTCCTGCCCATACTTCTCAATATACCTTATCTCTATGACCAAACCATTGTTCTGGACCGAAGTTTCCAGCATTCCCAGAAGCTCCGCCACTCCGAGGCCTCCGGTGTCCCCCAGCTTGTCATATATGCTTATGGTCTCCGACTCCTCCTCGGAGGAGCCCCCGTAAACGTAGACCTCTATCTCGCCCTTCGGGGAGCCCTCGGGGATTGTGACCTCCACATACCTCGTGTATGCCGTGGCCCTGTAAGGCCTGAGCACCACTCCCAGCTGGGCCGGCACCCCAGGGGTGAAGCCTTCCTCAGGAAGCTCTATGCCGGTTATGACTGCCGTCAGCCTTGCCGGCGCGATGTCCAGGATGATCTCTATGGAGTCGATCGAAGGCTCCTCGGCGTCGTTTTCCATAAGCGCCGAGATCATATCAGCCACTTCCATGGTGACCTCGGAGGCGACATCGGCCCCTGACCACACCATATCCTCCCTGAGCATCCTCTTTCCGGCAGCTTCTATCAGTATCGACAGGTAGGACGTCCCCTCGCCCACCCTCATTAGCGCGCTGTCGCACACGGAGAGGGCCGACGAGCTGACCAGGTCGGCCAGCATCCTCTCATCGGGCACGGCCTTGAAGCTTGCTTCCCTCTTCCTTCCGGTCTGCATGTCGGTGACCTTCACCGAGACATCGACCATGGAAGGCGATGAGCCGATCACGCCCGCGATGGCTGTCATCCTGTCCTCTGTCACGGTGGCAGTCGGCTTCTCGAACGTCCCCATCTTGAATGGGAAGCCGTTTGACGGCAGGACTGCCAGCACCTCTGATTGGGACATGGGTATCTTCACGCTTCCGAGGCTCATGAACGGGTGGCCGAAGGCAAGGAAGCTCTTCCCGTCAGTCCAGGTAAGAGTCCCGAGCGCGCCGGCTTCAATCCCTCCGTAGCTTACCTGCACCGCAACCGCCGAGCCCGGCTTGAAGTCGGGCTTGCCGATGGTAGTAAGCCCCTGTCCGAGCGCCGGCAGGGGCGCCACGGCTATCCCCTTGGCAGAAAGCTTCGCAGCAAGGCCGGCAAGCGCCCTGTCTCCAAGGCCGCTCACCCATATCGGCGTCGATGCCTGGACGTAGCTTCCATAGCCCGCCAGCTCGAGCCTTTCAGGCAGTGCGGCGAGCTTTCCGGCCTCAAGAGCCTTCACCATCTCCGCCATCGGCGTGATTATCCCGTAGTCCGAGTCAGGGCCCTCCAGAACATGCGAGAGTGCGCCGACCAGCTTGTCCGATATGTAGCACGGGCTTCCGCTCATGCCCGCCGCGATTCCGCCGCTTGCCTCCATGTTCTTCCCGGATACCCTCACGATGATCAGGTCGGACAGCCCGCCGTCCCCCTTTGTGACTGCTATTACCGTGAAGTCGAACTTCTCAGGCTCCGTGCCCTTGAACACGGTCAGCCCATAGCCCTGCATGCCTGCCTTTATGCCCTTGACGTCCATATAGGAGGGAGCCGCGGCCGTAAAGGCGGATGCGGCCAGGCTGATTGCCGCTGCCAGCATGAGGCCCAGCGCCGCCCTGCCATATGCCGCCCTGATTGATGCCTTCAAATGCTACTCCCTTCTCATCTTGGCCCCGCACCTTGCCAGCCGGGCTTCGAAGTTCTCATAGCCCCTGTCCAGATGGGAGATGTTGTGTATGTGGGTCTCGCCCTCTGCCATCAGAGCCGCCGTCACAAGAGCCGCGGACGCCCTTAGGTCTGTGGCGTTGACTTGCGCACCCGTCATTTTCGGCACCCCTTCGACTATCGCGGTCCTTCCGCTTATCTTTATGTTCGCGCCCATCCTCGAAAGCTCGGGCGCGTGCATGAACCTGTTCTCGAAGACATTCTCAGTCACCTGGGATGTTCCGTCCGCAGCGCACAGCAGGGCCATGAGCTGCGCCTGCATGTCAGTCGGGAAGCCTGGGTATGGCATGGTGGTGACGTCGATGGCCTTAAGCCTCTTATCCGAGCTCACCCTCATGGCGCCCTCGAACGACTCGATGCGCGCTCCCGCCTCAAGAAGCTTCGCCTCAAGGGGCTTGACGTGCTCGCTCACTACGTTGTCGATGTAGAGGCTGCCTTGGGTTGCCGCGGCGATTATCATGAAGGTGCCGGCCTCTATCCTGTCGGGTATGACCGTATGGGACGTGGGCATCAGCGCGTCCACCCCGTCGATTCTGAGCACGGGGGTACCTGCGCCTCTGACCTTGGCCCCCATCTTGTTGAGGAAGTTGGCAAGGTCGACTATCTCCGGCTCCCGCGCGGCGTTCTCGATGAGGGTCCTTCCCTCCGCCGTGACTGCCGCCATCATTATGTTCTCGGTAGCCCCAACGCTCGGGAAGTCCAGGTAGACGCGCTCGCCTTTGAGCCTTCCGTCTACTGTGGCCTTTACGACGCCCCCGCTCATGTCGACGGACGCGCCCAGGGCAGCGAAGCCCTTAAGGTGCAGGTCTATCGGCCTGGCCCCTATGGCGCAGCCTCCGGGCTGGTAGATGTGCGCGCTTCCCATCCTTGCAAGAAGCGGCCCCATCACCAGAAACGACGCCCTCATTGCCCTTACAAGGTCATATGGAGGCTCGTTGCCGTTTAAGCTCGAGGCGTCGACGGACATGACGTTGTTCTCCATTATTATGCCGGCGCCCAACGCCTCCACCACGCCGCGCATCGTCTCTATGTCCTTCAGCCTCGGTACGTCCTCTATGACAGATGTGCCGGCGGGAAGCAGGGCCGCCGCGATAAGAGGCAGCGACGAGTTCTTCGCGCCGCCCACCCTGACCGTACCCTCTATCCTTCTGCCGCCTTCCACCACCAGGGTATTAAGTTCCATAACGCTCACGCCTTTCGGTTCCTCCAATTGAAGTCATCCGGCCTCTCGCCAAGGCCGAAGCTGTGTAAGATTGCTTCGACTATCCTTTCCGACGACTTGCCGTCGCCGAAGGGGTTCACGCTTGTTGCCATCCTAATATACTCATCGCGGTCGTCTAGGAGCTCGCCGGCCAGCTTGACTATCCTGTCCGGGTCCAGCCCGGCAAGCTTCAGCGTCCCCGATTGGACGCCCTCAGGCCTCTCCGTGACCTCCCTTAGGACGAGCACAGGCTTACCGAGCGCCGGCGCCTCCTCCTGAATGCCTCCGGAGTCGCTCATGCAGAAGCAGCAGGCCTTCATGGCGGCTACCATGTCCGGGTAGGACATCGGGGAGACGAGATGGCACCTTTCCACGCCCTCAAGCATAGCCCGGACGGTGCCCTGGACCCTCGGGTTAGGGTGAACCGGAAAGAGCGCCTTGACGTCCGGATATGCAGCAAGCAGCCGCTTCACCGCCTCGCAGATGCCCTTGATGCCGTCTCCGATGCTCTCGCGCCTGTGCGCGGTGACGAGGATGAGCCTTCCTTCCCCCTTGAGAGCCTCCGCAACCATGCCATCTGCAGCCGCGCCGCCCTTCCGGGCTACGCTGAGCACCGCGTCGATGCCCGTATTGCCCGTCACATAAATCGAAGCTTCTTCAACCCCTTCGCGAAGGAGGTTGTCCCTGTGCGTATCGAGGGGTGCGAAGTGGATGTCCGATATAGCCCCGATGAGCTTCCTGTTCATCTCCTCGGGAAACGGGTTCCATTTGTCATAGGTCCTAAGGCCAGCTTCCACATGCCCTACTTTCACGCCCGCGTAGTATGCCGCAAGCGCCGCCGTAAAGCCCGTTGAGGTGTCACCGTGCACCAGGACAAGATCAGGCGAGCATCCCTTGATCGCATCCCCTATCGCGGGAAGGCCTCTTGAGACGATATCCGCAAGGCTCTGGTCAGGCCTCATTATCCCGAGGTCCAAGTCGGGCTCGTGCCCAAACGCCCAAAGGACGTCGTCGAGCATCTGCCTGTGCTGCCCCGTCGAGAGCGAGAACAGGCTGAACTCGTCAGGATGCCTCTGAAGCTCCTCCAGCACCGGCATCATCTTTATCGTGTCCGGCCTGGTCCCGAACACCGCCATTATCCTCTTCATAGGACTGCCCCCGCCTTCTTGCTATCCATTCGCCGAACTTCCTGAACTTGATCATCCCCGCGAACGCGCCGCCTATGATAAGTAGTACCAGCGCGCTGAAGGCAATGAACCAGCCTATCGGGGTCGATTCCTGCCTGCTTATCAGGTATGCGGTCACGGACAGCACTATCGTCAGCGCATAAATCGTAAGGACCGCCCCTCTTACCGAAAGACCCTTCTTCCTGAGCCAGTAGTGGAAATGGTCGTAGTCTCCAGTGCCTATGCTGGTCCTGTTGGCGGTGCGCCTGACAATTGCAAGCAGCGTGTCCACGACCGCGACCCCCAGTATCACGACAGGGACCGCAATCGTCAGGGTGGCGGGGCCCTTTATCGCGCCCGCTGCGCTTATGCCGCCCATGGCCGAGCCGATGAAAAGGGCTCCGGTGTCCCCCATGAATATCTGGGCGGGGTTGAAGTTGTGCCACAGGAAGCCGAAGCAGGACCCCGCGAGTATGACGGAAAGGAGGGCTACGTCGATGTATCCTTTCGTGAAAGCGATGATGCCCAGCGATAGGGATCCTATGCCGACGACTCCCGACGCAAGGCCGTCAAGCCCGTCGATGAGGTTTATGGCGTTCACGAATGATAGTATCCATATGACGCTGAAAGGATAGGAGAGCCAGCCCATCTGGATTATCCCTCCGAAGGGGTTCGACACGAACTCCATCCTGACGCCCATGGCCACCATGATGACGGCGCCTATCGCCTGGCCCAAAAACTTAGGTATCGGCTTCAGCTCCTTGACGTCGTCGATTATGCCGACCGCCATTATGAAGGAGCTTCCTATGAGAAGGCCCCTCACCCATCCCGTCACGCCCATCCTCATGAAGACGGTGGCGGCGAAGGCGACGAATATGGCAAGGCCTCCTAGAAGCGGGACAGGCCTCTCGTGGGCATGCCTTTCGCCCCTGGGCACGTCCATCACCTTGGCCTTAAGGGCAAGCAAGCCGACGCCCGGGGTCAGTGCGAGGGAGATCGCCATAGCCAGGAAGAAAGCAATCGCCATAAGGTTCATCGCGCTGTTGCGCCTCCTTCGGGTTCCAGCCTCCTCAGCTTCACGTTTGCCTCGGCGAGCATGGAGACGGACATCTCGTCAGGGTAGCCGTTCTCGTAGACTATCTCCACGATGCCGGCGTTGATGAGCATCTTCGCGCAGACGACGCAGGGCTGGAACGTGCAGTAGATCGTCGAGCCCTCAAGCTGGACTCCGTGCACGGCCGCCTGTATTATGCAGTTCTGCTCGGCATGCAGCCCGCGGCACAGCTCGTGCCTCTGGCCGGACGGTATGTTGAGCTCCTGCCTGATGCAGCCCACCTCGCTGCAGTGCCTGAGGCCTTTGGGCGTACCGTTGTAGCCGGTGGCGAGTATGCGCCTGTTGTTGACCGCAATCGCCCCCACGCTCCTTCTCAGGCACGTGGACCTGGTGGCAACCATCTCGGCTATGTCCATGAAATATCTGTCCCAGCTGGGCCTTCCGTTCATGCCCGCCCCCTATTTCGTCCCGTAGAGGCGGTCGCCCGCATCTCCGAGCCCGGGGACGATGTAGCCGTGGTCGTTTAGCCTCTCGTCGACGGAGGCGACGAACACCTCGACGTCCGGATGGGCCTCTATGACCTTCATTATGCCGACAGGGGCGGAGACTATGCTTACAACCTTGATGCCCCGAGCACCCTGGGCCTTGAGTATGTCTATGCCCTTGACGACTGTGCCTCCGGTGGCCAGCATCGGATCGACCAGTATCATGCTCCTTTCGGCGGTATCCTTGGGGAGCTTGGAGTAGTACTGCACGGGGCTTAGGGTCTCAGGGTCCCTGTATAGGCCGATGTGCCCCATCCTGGCGCCCGGCATTATCTCTAGTATGGACTCCGCCATTGCGAGGCCGGCTCTTAGTATCGCGACTATGCCGAAGTGCTTTCCGGCCATGACCTTGGCCTTCGCCGCGCAGATGGGCGTCTCGATGTCTATCTCCTCAAGGGGGACGTCCCTTGTCACCTCGTAGGCCATGAGCTTCGCTATCTCAGACACCAGATCCCTGAAGTGCCTGGGCTCGGTCTCCTTCTGTCGGATGAGCGAAAGCTTGTGCTGTATAAGCGGGTGGTTGATGACGTGGACGTTGTGATGGCCCTGCCAGCCCTCGAGAGGCTGCTTGGCAAGGTCGAACTTGTCCACCCTCCTCAGGTGCCTGCCTCCCTCGAACGCCGTGGCAAGCCACAGCTCCAGAATCTCCGGTGCGATCTCCGCGCTGGGAGTCCTTGCCCCGAGGCAGATGACGTTCGCGTCGTTGTGCATCCTGGAGAGCCTTGCAGTCTCCATGTCATATACCAGGGCCGCGCGCACCCCCCTGAAGCGGTTGGCGGCGATCGACATGCCGATGCCTGTGCCGCAGATAAGGATGCCGCGGTCCGACTGCCCTTCGGCCACGTCACAGGCGACTGCCTGCGCGAAGTCCGGATAGTCTACCGATGCCGCAAAATAGCTTCCCCTGTCCGCCACCTCGTGGCCCAGCTCCTCTGCCTTCGCCTTCAGCTTCGCCTTCAGTTCAAGGCCCGCATGGTCGCATCCGATGGATATCCTCATTCCCGCACCTCCTAGGAATCATCTCTCCTCTACTGTGAAAACCCTGCCGTCGCTGGCCCTGACGAGCCTGTTCATTACGGCGTATCCCATGCCCTCCTCGATGTAGGAGGTGGCAAGTATTATTGAAACCTCCGAGGCGTCAAGCTGCCTCATCTTCGCGAACAGGGACGATGCCACCTCGCCCAGCCTGTCTCGCCTGCCGGTCGCGGCGTACACGATGTCGGACTCAGGGCACGGCGCGTCGCCAGCCGAAAGCCCGGCAAGCCTTGCGCACTTTCTTATGGCCTCGACCTCGCCTGCGGCTGCCAGAACGCCCACCCTGCTGCCGTTTCTTGCGAGGGAGACCATCTCCCTGCTTATCGTCTGTATCTGCTCATCGACCGGCCCCTTGTACAGGAACAGCGGCGCCTTGGGCGAGTAGTGCCTGTGCCTCATGCCCGGGGACCTGGCGGGCCCGTCCGGGTTGTCCTGGCCGAAGTCGAGGTCGGGCAATACCAGCTTTAGATCCTCCAAACCCAGCCCGCCCGGCCTTAGAAGCGTCGGGCGCGGCCCGCTCATGTCGACGACGGTGGATTCGACGCCGATTCTGGTCGGCCCGCCGTCGATTATCATGTCTATGACCCCTCCGAGGTCGTTTAGCACATGCTCTCCTGAGGTGGGGCTCGGCCTTCCAGAGACGTTCGCGCTGGGCGCCGCTATGGGCACTCCAGCCTTCCTGATAAGTCCCAGGGCGATGTCGTTCGCGGGCATCCTGATTGCGACCGTGTCCAGGCCCGCCGTCACGATGTCCGGCACCACCGGCCTCTTCCTCAACACCATGGTGAGAGGCCCCGGCCAGAACAGGCCCGCGAGCCTCAAGGCGTCAGGAGGGACCTCCTCGGCGAGTGCATAGGCGTCTGCCATGTCTGCGATGTGCAGTATCAGAGGATTGTCCTGAGGCCTGCCCTTGGCCTTGAAGATCTTGGCCACCGCCTCCGGCATGAAGCCGTTAGCCCCCAGTCCGTAGACAGTCTCCGTCGGAAAGGCCACAAGCCCCCCCGACCTGATGGTTTCCGCCGCCTTGGTGAGCCCGTCTTCCTTCACGCCCCGCGACATGTCGACGAATAAGGTGTTCATAAGGCTCGCTCCCTTCAGCATCTGGCCTCGGCAACCCTGTCGATGCCTGACAAGTCCTTTCGGACCGAAATGCCTCCGTATCCTGCCTTCTCAAGCATGCCGCACACGCTATTGGCCTGTCCGGCCCCCATCTCAAGCACGATTGCGCCCCCGGGCTTAAGCCACCTGAGCGCGCCTTCCGCGATCCTGCCGTAGAAATCCAGCCCGTCTGCGCCCCCGTCGAGGGCGATGCGGGGCTCATGCACCGAGATCTCAGGCGCAAGCGATCCTATTTCTCCCGCTCTTATATACGGCGGATTCGCCATGATGAGGTCGAATCCCCCCTCAAGCGTACAAGGCCACGAGTCGAAAAGGTCGGACTGCACAGCCTCGGCCCTTCCGGAAAGCCCGTGCATCTCGATGTTCCTTCTCGCGATCTCAAGCGCCCCCTCAGAGATGTCGGACAGAAGGAGCCTTGAGCCGGGGCATTCAAGCGCGACGCTGATGCCGGGCGCCCCGCTGCCGCAGCAGAGCTCAGCCAGATGCGGCTCGGCTGCGCCCTTAAGCGCCTCTATGCCGGCTTCGGCCATGAGCTCGGTCTCGGGCCGCGGTACCAAAGTGTCGGATGCCACCTGGAAGTCCCTGCCCAGAAATTCCCTGCGCCCTCTAATGTAGGCGACAGGCTCCCTTCGGCCACGGCGCATGACTGCCTGCCTGTAGGCGTCGACCTCGCTTTCCTCAAGAGCCCTTTCGAATCCCACATAAAGCTGGATCCGGCTGCAGCCCAGCACGTCGGACAGCAGGAGCTCGGCGTCAAGCCTCGGCGATGGGGAACCCTTCGCCGCAAGATATGAGGCCGATTTGTTCAGAAGCTCCAGGACCGTCCTGTCGGCTCCGGCCTTATTCATCCTTCTTCAGCCTCTCGCTCTGGTCGCTCAGGATGAGCGCGTCTATGGTCTCATCAAGGTCGCCGTCGATTATCATGTCCAGCTTGTGAAGCGTAAGTCCGATCCTATGGTCGGTCATCCTGTTCTGGGGGAAGTTGTAGGTCCTTATGCGCTCCGACCTGTCGCCGCTTCCCACCAGGCTCTTCTTCTGCTGCGCCATCTTAGAGTGCTGCTCTTCTATCGTCTTCTCAAGGAGCCTGGACCTTAGCACCTTCATGGCCTTCTCCTTGTTCTTAAGCTGCGAGCGCTCGTCCTGGCACTGCACGACCAGCCCTGAAGGCAGGTGGGTTATCCTCACAGCAGAGTCGGTCATGTTGACGCCCTGGCCGCCGTGCCCGCCTGCGCGGAACACGTCCACCCTGAGGTCGTTGGGGTTGATCTCCACGTCCACCTCTTCAGCTTCGGGCATAACCGCTACCGTGGCGGCGGATGTGTGGATGCGCCCCTGCGCTTCGGTCTCGGGAATCCTCTGAACCCGATGCACACCGGATTCGAACTTGAGCCTTGAGTATACCTGGTCGCCGGAGATCATGACGATGGCCTCCTTGAAGCCTCCCAGGCCCGTCTCGGACATGCTCATCATCTCCAGGTTCCAGCCCTTGCGCTCGGCATACCTGCTGTACATCCTCAGAAGGTCGCTTCCGAAGAGAGCCGCCTCCTCGCCGCCGGTGCCCGCCCTGACTTCGAGTATGACGTTCTTCTCATCCAGCGGGTCCTTGGGCAGGAGCAGCAGCTTGAGCTTCTCGTTAAGCTCATCCCTTCTTGAAGTGAGGCCGTCGACCTCTTCCGAGGCCATTTGCCTTAGCTCCTGGTCCTCCTCATGCCAGAGGATCTCCTGCGCCTCGGAAAGCTCGCGCTCCACCGTCCTCAGCTCCCTGAAGCTCTCCACGATGGGCGTAAGCGAGGAATGCGCCTTCGAAAGCTTCCTGAACTGGTCCATGTCGGACACGACGTCAGGGGCCGACAGGCTCTTCTCGAGCTCCTCGTATCTCTTCTCTACATCAATAAGCTTCTCTACCATATCCCGGGATTATCCTTCCGTCACTTCTGCCGGCTCCGGCTGGATAACTATCTCCCCGTCCATCTCCAGAGCCCCCCTGAAGGCCGCCACCGCCACTTCGACCATGCCGTCGTCCGGCTGCTTGGTCGTAAGCTTCTGCAGCTGAAGCCCGGGGTATGAGACTGCCCTCAGTATCGCACTGTCACGCCTTTTGGCCGCCAACTTGAAGAGCTCATAGGCAAGGCCTGCGATAAGGGGAAGGAGCACTATCCTCGTGCCGATCCTGGCAAGAAGGGTCTGCCTTCCGAGCATCGAGTATATCAGTATGGAGACGAACATCACTATAAGCAGGAAGTTCGTGCCGCACCTCGTGTGCATCGTCGTGTGCGCCTGAATATGGGCGGCGTCGAGCGGCTCGTCGCTCTCGTAGGCTGCGATCACCTTGTGCTCCGCGCCGTGGTAGGCGAACAGCCTCTTTATGTCCTTCATGTAGGATATCGCGTAAAGATAGAGGCCGAAGATGGTCAGCCTGAGCGCGCCTTCCACCAAGTTGACCAGGAATATGCTGGCGATGAACCTGGAGACCAGGGACACCAGAAGGTTCGGCAGTACTATGAAAAGGCCCACGAAAAGGGCGAAGCTTGCAAGAAGAGTGAGGGCGACCTCCCAGCTGGTGAGCTTCTCCTCTTCGCCGGTCGCCTCGTTTGCGGAGAACATAAGGGCGTCCATCCCGATTATCAGGGTCTCCACGAAGTTGACCACGCCTCTTATCACAGGAAGCTTCAGGAACGGGGCCTTCTTGTTCTCCCCCATGAGCTTCTTGTACATGGTGATCTTGCCATCCGGCTTCCTGACTGCGACGCTTATCCCCTTGCGCCCTCTCATCATCACGCCCTCGAGGACTGCCTGGCCCCCGTAGCTGAACTTCTCGCTCATAAATTCACCTCATCACATAAGATCAAGGCCTGCCGGGCACCTCATGGCATCTCCTGCACCTGGCCTCGTAGGATTCGCTTGCGCCGATCATCACGACCGGGTCGTCATATTTCGCGGGCCTTCCGTTCACCAGGCGCTGCGTCCTGGATGCCGGCGCGCCGCATTTCATGCATATGGCGTTCAGCTTGGTCACTTCCTCAGCAAGGGACAGGAGCCTCGGCATGGGCCCGAATGGCTCGCCCCTGAAGTTCGTGTCCAGCCCCGCCACTATAACCCTAACGCCGTTTTCGGCCAAAGCATCGCAGACTTCGACGAGGCCCTCGTCGAAGAACTGCGCCTCGTCAATGGCCACCACCTGGGTGCCAAGCGGCACCGCCGCCATGACGTCCGACGATGTTGCAATGGGGATGCTCTCAAGCTTGTCGCCGTCGTGGGATACTACTTCCCTGGCCGAGAACCTGTCGTCTATGGAATGCTTGAGGACGATGACTCTCTGCTTTGCTATCCTTGCCCTCTTAACCCTTCTTATGAGCTCCTCGCTCTTACCTGAGAACATGGAGCCGCAGACGACTTCTATCCAGCCGCCGGCATGCACACCCCTCATATCCATCGGCGTTACCTCCAAAGGCGCTCTACCAGTTTATTATAAAA
>CAZHKX010000042.1:0-13839 GCA_964532805.1 uncultured Clostridia bacterium | reverse complement strand
GAGCGCTGCATAGCCGTTCATATCCGATATCCTGTCATAATACTGAAGCCCCAGCGCCTTCGCTGCGCTTTCGACCTCGGGCAGAGGTTGAAGCGACCCTGAGGGCCAGAAAGTATACCTGAAAAGCGGTCCAAGGTCCAATGAAGCCCTCGGCTGACGGACAACCGGGGAGTCGAATGCCAATACGGCCGACGCAAAGGCGAGGGCCAGAACAAGCGTCAATGCTAATAATCTTCTAATAGCCATGCACCCTCCTTTTGCCAGGATTCTACCATATCGGGCGGAAAGATGAGAGCCCCGGCGCCAGCCGGGGCCCTCGGTCAAGTTACCCTATCGAAGCTTAGACCTTGGGACCCGCAGCGATGATCTCTGCGGTCGCGTCAGTGAAGCGCGCGAAGTTCTTGATGAAGCGCGCAGCCAGGTCCTTTGCTGTCCTGTCGTATGCTTCCTTGTCCGCCCATGTGTTCCTTGCATCGAGAAGCTCCGAAGGCACTCCGTTGCACTGCTCAGGAACCCATACATTGAAAACAGGGTGAAGGTGGAACTTCACCTTGCCAAGGGAACCGTCAAGAATCGCCGTGATTATCGACCTGGTGAGGTTGATATCCATCCTCTTGCCGACGCCGTACGGGCCTCCGGACCAGCCGGTGTTCACAAGCCATACTGTCGAGCCGTGCTCTCTTACGCGGCTTGCCAGCATCTCGGCGTACTTGACGGGGGAGAGGGGGAGGAACGGCTCGCCGAAGCAGCTGGAGAATGTAGTCTGAGGCTCTACGATTCCGCGCTCTGTCCCGGCCAGCTTCGAGGTATAGCCGCTCATGAAGTGATAGCTTGCCATGTTGGGGTCGAGCTTCGCGACAGGAGGCAGCACGCCGAAGGCATCCGCCGTAAGGAAGATGACCGACTTCGGATGGCCGCCTACGCTTGGCGTTACTGCGCCCGGTATGAAGTCCAGGGGATAAGCGCCGCGCGTATTCTCGGTAAGCGCCTCCGAGTTGAAGTCGGCAAGCCTGGTATCCTTGTCCATGACAACATTCTCGAGCACCGAGCCGAACTTGATTGCCTCCCAGATCTGAGGCTCCTTCTCCTTGGAGAGCTTTATCATCTTGGCATAGCAGCCGCCTTCGAAGTTGAAGATCCCCTCTTTGGACCAGCCATGCTCGTCGTCGCCTATAAGGCTGCGGTTGGGGTCAGCGGAAAGCGTGGTCTTCCCAGTGCCAGAAAGCCCGAAGAACAGCGCGGTATCCCCGGCAGCGCCCTTATTGGCGGAGCAGTGCATCGAGAACACGTCGGACTTGGGCATGAGGTAGTTCATCACCGTGAAGATCGATTTCTTGATCTCACCAGCATACTGGCTTCCGGCGATGACCACGACGCGCTTCTTGAAATTTAGAAGCACGCAAGCTTCAGAGTTGGTGCCATCCACCTTCGGGTCGCAGAGGAAGCCCGGGGCCGCGATTACCGTGAAGTCGGGCTTGAAACCCTTCAGTTGCTCTGCGTCGGGCCTGATGAACAGCTGCTTGACGAACAGGTTCTGCCAGGCGTACTGGTTGATGAAGCGCACAGGAAGGGTGTGCTTGGGATCTGCGCCGCAGAATGAGTCCGACACATAAACCGGTTTGTCCTCCAGGTACGCAAGGACCTTGGCAAGGATCCTCTCGTACTTTTCCTCGCTCATAGACGCATTTACCTTACCCCATGCTATCTCATGCTTCGTTGTTTCCTCCTCCACTACGAACTTGTCGTTGGGCGACCTTCCTGTGTACTTGCCGGTGCTTACCACCATTGCCCCGGTAGATGAAAGATAGCCCTCACCGGCCGCCAGGGCGTGCTCCACCAGCAGCGGTGCGGAAAGGTTGTAGTAGAGCTTCGAGCATTTGATCCTTTCTATGCTCGAGTCGAAAGCCGATTGCATGTCAACGCCTCCCTTATGTATTCTGTATACACCTAATTATATCCAAGCTGATATTTTTTTAGAAGTGCGTTTATAATAGAAAGAGACGGTTAAGGGCTGGTTCAGCCCATTGTGTGAAGATAAGAACAATGCGAGGTGTGCTAAATGCTGAAGACCAACAGGGACAAGGTAGTGATGATAAGCGTCCAGGGAGCGGTGGCAGCTCCTGTAACGAGGCTGGCCTACAGGGTGTCGGCGGAAGGAGAACCGTTCATCCTCCCGGGCACAGGCGGAATAACCTACAACGTGCTGGTCGGCGATTCGTGCTTCGGCTGGGCAGGCGACCATGTAGAGCCGGGCGTCTCCACCTGCGCGGACATCGAGAAGCGCTCAGAGGGCAGAAACGCCGGATACAACACCTATGCCTGCGTCGGCAACAAGGCAAGGGTGGTCTCGGGAGATGCCAAGGGCGCTGAGGGCGTAGTGGTGGGCCACCACGGCGGAATTGAGCATGTGATGATAGACTTCCCCCAGGATGTGATGGAGAAGCTCTGCATAGACGACAAAGTGCTGGTAAAAGGCTACGGGCAGGGGCTTGAGCTTACTGATTATCCCAGCGTGAAGGCCATGAACCTGGACCCGGACCTCCTGGACAGGATGGGCATAACCGAGAAGGGTGGCAAGCTGAACGTCCCTGTCGCTACCGTTGTGCCTGCCAAGCTCATGGGATCCGGCATAGGCACGAGCAACTGCTACAGCGGCGACTACGACATCACCACCACTGACAGGAAGCTTGTGGCGGAGCTAGGCATAGACAAGCTGAAGTTCGGTGACATCGTGGCGATAACAGACGCTGACAACAGGTTCGGCAGGTCATTCCTGACCGGTGCGGTGACGATAGGCGTGGTCGTTCACAGCGACTGCCTGCTTGCCGGCCATGGACCAGGCGTAGCTACCCTGCTTACCGACGTAGAGGGCTTCCTTGTGCCTGTTGTGAAGAAGAACGCCAACGTCGGCGCATACCTTAATCTGGGCAGATACAGGAAGTAGGATGGAGGTGCGCCCATGAGCGCTCGCAAGACCGCATTGGCGATTATTGCGATACTTGTACTTGCAGGGGCCGCAATCGCAGCCAATAAGTACTTCTACCTAAGCGACCAGCTGAACACCGATGTGACTATGACGAAGGGCGAGCTTGGCGCGCTCCAGCTTACAGCATACTACAACAATACCGGGGCGCTTACATCGAAGCTTGTGAGGCAGAGCGTGAGGGCATACCTCAACTCCCTTTCCCTTGACGTGTTCGTCGATACCGCCGTGCAGGATTCATGGCCGGTCTACACCGGAGGAAGCGCATTCTCCATATCGGACGCAGAACTGAGCCTTGCGTATATCGAGGCAGGGGAAGTAGTGCTTGGATGGGTGAACAGGTACTTCCCTGACATCAACATCAGGGCTGTGAACATCGTATTCACCATAAAGGGGTTCAAGCTGGGCACTTATCAGCAGGGGAGATTTACGATCCAGAGGTAGGTGGCATCTTGCCTCTTTTCGATGGATGCAGCAATAGATGATATGCGGCCGAGAAGCCAAGGGCTTGGTGGCCGTATGCCTTTGGAGGGATTCCAATGAGGGTTATTGACCTAAACAGCGACGTCGGCGAGTCCTTCGGCGCCTTCTCGAAAGGGTGCGACAGGATGGTCTTGGAATCGGTCACCAGCGCGAACATCGCTTGCGGTTTCCACGCGGGCGATGCCGGGACGATGAGAAGGACGATGGCAATCTGCAGGGAACTGGGCGTCAATCCCGGTGCACATCCGGGCTATCCGGACATGCAGGGCTTCGGAAGGCGGGAGATGTCCGCCACCGCTGAGGAGATTGAGGACTACGTCCTTTACCAGGTCGGTGCGCTGGACGGCTTCGCAAGGGCTGAGGGACTTAAGCTGAGCCATGTGAAGGCTCATGGCGCGCTCTACAACAGGACAGCCAAGGACGAGCTGGCCGCAGCCGCTGTGGCTAGGGCGGTCAAGTCCTTCGACCCCGGCCTTATACTCGTGGGGCTTGCCAACTCGCTTATGATAAGAGTCGCAAGGGACATGGGCCTGAGGGCAGCCTCGGAAGCCTTCGCGGACAGGGCATATAACCCGGATGGGACCCTGGTGCCGAGGGCAATCCCCGGCTCGGTCATACATGACAGGGACAAGGTGGTCGAAAGAGCCGTGCTCATGGCCTCGAAGGGGGGCGTGCTGGGCGTAGACGGCAGCCCGATAAAGCTTGACATCACCACCATCTGCCTTCACGGGGATACGGAAGGGGCAGCTGTGCTGGCAGCAGACATCAGATCCGCTATCGAAGCGCTCGGCGTCAGGATAGCGCCTCTGGAAGAAGTGCTCGGAGGTGCTGGCCTATGACGGATTATTCCAAGTCGACTCCCGCTGAAGTACGCCTTGCGGCAAGAAAAGGCCTGCTGGGAAAGCAGACCTCGGGCATGGCGGAAGGCTATGTCCAGGCGAACCTTGCAGTCCTTCCAGGCAGGCTGGCCTATGACTTCCTCCTGTTCTGCATGAGAAACCCCAAGCCCTGTCCCATAATCGAGGTGGGCGGCAAGGGCGAGTACCTGACCAGGTTCATAGCTGTCGGCGCGGACATAAGGACGGATATTCCTAGGTACAGGGTGTACAGAAACGGCATGAAGACCGAGGAGCCGTACGACATAACCGAGCTTTGGCAGGACGATTTCGTATACTTCCTTATAGGCTGCAGCTTCTCCTTCGAGCGCAGGCTCATCGCAGGAGGAGTGCCGGTGAGGCATATAGAGATGGGGACCAACGTGCCCATGTACATCACTAATGTGCAGTGCCGTCCCGCAGGCGCGTTCCACGGCCCGATGGTCGTCAGCATGCGGCCGGTACCCGGAAGGCTGGTCTCAAGGGCGGTGGAGATCACGGCCGCCCTTCCCGCGGTCCATGGCTCGCCGGTGCATATCGGGGATCCTTCCGTAATCGGGATAGCAGACCTTGGCAAGCCTGACTTTGGCGATCCTGTGACAATCAACTCCGGAGAGGTGCCGGTTTTCTGGGCTTGCGGGGTGACTCCGCAGGCAGCAGCCCTTGCCGCCAAGCCTGAGATAATGATAACCCACAGCCCCGGGCACATGTTCGTAGGAGACATACCGGACGACAGGATCCAGGAGTTCATATACGGAGCATAGGTGGGTACACATGGGACATCTGCTAATGGCACATGCCTCAGACGATTCCATAGTCATAAGGTTCAGAGAGGAGATCTCGCCGGCAGTGGCAGGAGAGGTCAGGCTTGCCCGCCTTGCTTTGGAGAGGTCCGGCCTGCCTTGGATCACCGACCTTATTAGCTCATATAACGAGTTGCTGGTAGCTTATGACAACTCAGCAGTCGGTCCTGCTGAGGCGATGTCTGGCATTAGAAGCGCAGTCGGCTCATCACATGAGGAAGCGCAGCCCAAGGCCATGGTCACGGAGATTCCAGTCTGCTACGGCGGAGAGTTCGGTCCTGACCTGGGCTTTGTTTCCGAACACACGGGGCTTGGCAGGGATGAGGTTATTAGAATCCACTCCGGCAGGGACTATCTGATCTACATGATAGGATTCACGATAGGCTTTCCCTACCTTGGGGGGATGGATGCAAGGCTTGAGACTCCAAGGCTCAAGTCGCCCCGCCAGATGGTGCCGAGAGGCTCCGTAGGCATTGCAGGAAAGCAGACAGGCATATACTCGCTCGACACCCCTGGCGGCTGGCAGATCATCGGCAGGAGCCCGACCAGCCTTGTCGACCTGGACCGGATTCCGCCGGCGGTCCTCTCGGCAGGCGATATCGTAAGGTTCATGCCGATTTCAGAGGATGAGTACCATGCCCTGGAAGAGGTCGGGAAGAGGGGCGGGCTAAGGCTCAAGGCATACCCCTTAGGGGAGGCTGAGAGATGAGGGCTTCCTCATTCATGGTATTGAAGCCGGGCCCCCTTACGACAGTACAGGATTGTGGAAGGAAGGGCTACATGGCATGGGGCGTGCCGGAATCCGGAGCAGCAGACAGGTTCTCGCTAAGAGCCGCCAACCTTCTTGTAGGGAATCCGGTGACGAGCGCCGCGCTTGAGATCACCCTCGGAGGGTTCAGGGCGCAGTTCGCAAGCCCCGCAGTGGCAGCCTTGTTCGGAGGCTCGTGCCCGATGACGCTTGACGCAAAGCCCGTGAAGGCGGGGGAGGCGCTGCGCGTTGACGCCGGGTCAATCCTGGACATCGGCATCATTTCCAAGGGAGCCCGCATCTATCTGGCGGTAAGAGGCGGCATCGACGTGCCGGAGGTCCTGGGTTCAAGGGCCACCTACCTGAAGGCAAGCCTAGGAGGCTACAGAGGAAGGGCCCTAAGGGCAGGCGACGAGCTGATGTGCGGCCATTCGGAAGAGGGCATCCCTATGCTAAGGGCGAAAGATGGGATGGAGAACCCCAGCCTTGACAGGCTGGAGGACGGCGCCTGCCTTCTTAGGATTATTGCTGGCACAATGCCTGAACGATTCGAGGAGGGGGCCCTTCAGAAGCTCACCGGGGGCGAGTACGTTGTGAGCCCCGAATGCGACAGGATGGGAATCAGGCTCTCAGGCGCGGCAATTGAACACACGCGGGGTGCGGACATCCTCTCAGGCGGCATAGAGACCGGCGCGGTGCAGGTGCCCGGCTCGGGATTGCCGATAATACTGATGGCGGACCGCCAGACGACGGGGGGCTATACGAAGATCTGCTCGGTCATTAGCGCGGACAGGCCGAAACTGGGGCAGCTTCGACCTTCAGACAGGATAAGATTCAGCCTAGTAGACATCATGAAGGCTCATGAAGTGCACTTGCGGCAGGAGCGGATGCTTAATGGCCTTTGCATCCCGAGCCTGACTGCAAGGAGGTTCTCCCTTGTGATAGGCGGGGAGGCCTTCGCTGTCGAAGTGGAGGAGTTAGCATGAGTGCCATTGAAAGCAGAGGCGGGGGGATGATGGTCTTCGCCCATAGGGGGGCAAGCGGCGCCGCGCCTGAGAACACATTGGCGGCATTCGAGCAGGCTGCTGAGAAGGGCGCAGACGGCGTAGAACTGGACGTGCATTTGAGCGCCGACGGTAAGGTAGTGGTAATCCACGATTCGCGCCTCGAGCGGACTTCCGACGGCTCAGGCGAGGTGGCTTATATGAACTATGCCGAGCTGGAGAAGTTCGACATGGGCGCAAGATGGAAGGGAAGCCCCTGGGGTTTCCAGAGGATGCCCCTTCTAGAAGAAGTGATAGACCTGGCCAAATCAACTGGCATGATGCTTAACATAGAGCTTAAGGGCTATAAGGCGAACCCGGCCCTTGCCGAGGCTGTCGCACGGATCGTCTCGGAGAGGGGGTTCGCCGACAGGTCGATCTTCTCCTCGTTCGACATCGGACAGCTCAGGAGGATGAAGGTGGCTTTACCCCAGTCAAGACTCGCATACATCACGTTCTTCCCGCCTCAGCCCCAGCTTGGAACCGCAGAGGATCTCTGGGGGTGCCATCCCAACCACTCGCTTACGACTAAACTGTCAGTAAGGAAGTGGCAGGAGGCGGGCATGCATGTCCAGCTGTGGACTGTAAACTCAAAGGATGCGATTCTCAGGGCGATCAGAATCGGCGTGGATGGGATAATCACCAACCATCCTGCGCTGGCCCTTAGCATCAAAGAGGGAAAGATCAGGTAGCCCATTCGATTGTAAAGCGGGGTGCGGGTATGAAACTCAATTACGGCAGACTGTTCCTTCTGGGTCTAGGCTTCATGTCGATATCGCTCTCCTGGGCTGTCTACAACGCTTTCGTGCCGATATTCCTGGACAACGCCCTTCCCGCAATGGCCTTCAAGGGACTGGCCATCGGCTTCATAATGACCTTCGACAACATCGCGAGCATCACGCTCCAGCCCTATTTCTCGGCTAGGTCCGATTCCACCTGGAACAGCTTCGGCAGAAGGATGCCCTACCTTCTGATAGGAATGCCGATAGCGGCCATCGCAGTTACTTTGATACCCGTCGTGAAGTCCAACCTGGCGCTTATGATCGGGTCCATCCTAGTCATGAACATTTCGATGGCGGTGTTCAGGGCTCCGACCGTCGCCCTCATGCCGGACATCACGCCGGTCGCCCAGAGGTCCAAGGCGAACGGCGTCATCAACCTGATGGGCGGGCTTGGCGGGCTCATTGCCTATTTCATAGGCTCCAAGCTGTATGACGTGCACCCCGTGGTGCCCTTCGCCATGGCAGGTATGGTAATGCTCCTGGTGCTCGTGGTCCTAAAGGCGTTTATGAGGGAGCCTGAGATCGCAGAGGGCAGGCAGGGCGACGACAAGCCGGTCAGCATCTTCGAGGCGCTCAAGGAAGCGTTCGCCCCCGAGAAGAGGAGCCTGCTGTTCTTGCTGCTGGCAATCATGTTCTGGTTCATGGGATGGAACGCGCTTGATACGTTCTTCACGCTCTATGCGAAGAACGTATGGAACATCAAGGAGTCCACCGCCGCGTTCTACCTGGGGCTCGGAAACGTATCCTTCCTGCTTTTTGCAATCCCCTCCGGCTTTCTGGGCAGCCGCTTCGGCAAGAAGGCGATAATCACCGCGGGCATCATCTGGCTGACATGCGTCATGACAGTGATGACCATACTTAGCATGACCGGCGCAAACGGGGTCGGACCTGCGGTCATGGCGTTGCTTGTTGCGGCAGGCATCGGCTGGGCGCTTATCAACATACACTCCTTCCCGATGGTGGTGGAGATGACCACAGCATCGAAGACTGGGGCCTATACCGGCCTCTACTACTTCTTCTCGGCGATGGCGATGATAATCGCGCCTCCGCTCTTCGGCATCATAAGGGACATAGTCGGAAGCATGTACCCGCTCTTCCCGTTCTCTGCGGTTTTCTTCCTTCTTGCGCTGTGGAGCTTCAGTAAAGTCAGCGCGCAATAAGGTATAATGATTAGGTGTGATTAATCTTTGGGGGTGCCTTTATGAAACTGATGATATCGCTTCTGGGTTTCGGTAAGGTCGGCAGGCAGTTCGTGAAGCTTGTTAGGTCGAAGGAGCAGGACATCCTCAGTTGGCACGGCATAGAGGCGCAGTTCGTGGCCGTCTCCTCCTCGAGGGGCTTCATATCGGACCCCACAGGCCTCGACATAGACGTCCTGACAGGGATGGCCATAAGGGAGGAGAACCTCTCCGAGCACCCTCTGTTCGTGCCTTACGACCAGAAGAACAGGATTGACGGGTCGCTTCCGGAGGTGCCCAGCAAAGACTGCGTAAGAGTCCTTGTCGCCGCGGCATCATCAGATTTCCATACTGGTGAGCCGTCGCTTTCGATTATGAAATCCGCGATATCAAGGGGCTGGCATATCGCCAGCATGGAGAAGTCGCCTCTGGTGGTGGCATTCGACGAGCTGACAGACATGGCGAAGAAGTTCGGTGTGAAGATAAGATACTCCGGCGCCACGGCTGCCGGCCTTCCGGCCATCGACATCGCCAAGATATCGCTTGCAGGCTCCAAGGTGCTTTCCATCGAGGGAATACTCAATGCCACGACGAACTACGTGCTCACGCTCATGAGCGAAGACGGCGTATCCTATGAGGAGGCCCTGTCGATGGCAAGGGCCCACGGCTATGCCGAACCGGACCCGACTAGAGACGTCATGGGCATCGACACAGCCATGAAGATACTCCTTATAGCCAACGCGGCCATGGGTTGCAGGAAGAAGCTGTCCGACGTGAAGATCACCGGAATAACGCACATCACCCCGAGAGACGTCGCCAGCTGGGCGATAGAGCAGAGGACGCTTAAGATGATTGGCAAGGCATGGCGGGAGGACGACGACGTGAAAATCGAGGTCGCGCCGATGGCAGTGCCATATTACGACCTGTTCGCGAAGGTCAACGGAAGCGGCAAGGCGGTAAGGTTCGTCACCGACCTCTTCGGAGAGCTTGTCCTGTCTGTACAGGAGGGCGGGCCCGTCGCAGCCGCCGGCTCCGGTTTTAAAGACGTTCTCAACATATTCAGAAGCCTGCAGGGAAGGGTATAGCCGGAGGTATAGATGCCAACCAAGGAAGACAGGAGATTCGCCAACAGCCTGAGGGAGAATGACGTGGTCACCGGCATCTATCAGGTGGTGGATGCGAGGATAATAAAGAACTACCTGGACTTGAAGCTCGGAGACAAGACCGGAAGCCTCCCCATGAAGGTGTGGGACTGGAGGGAAAACGACGAGGAGCTGGGATTTCTGGCCATGAAGGGCGAGAAGGTCCGGCTTAATGGCGTAAGGGTCGAAGTCTTCGACGGAAGGGTGCTCCAGTTCGCTGCGGCGAGGCTTTCGGACATCAAGAGGAACAGGCTCGTATCGCCTGTGCTACCGGACAGCTACGACGAGAACGACTTCGTCACAAGCTCTGACAGGAGCTCAGAGGAGCTGCTTGCCGATATGAACAGGCTTATCGGCAGCGTGAGGAACCCGCGATACCGCAGGCTGATGGAGCACTTCCTGACCGATGCCGGCGGGACGGGGCCGCAGTTTGCCGTATGGCCGGCTGCGGTAGGGCAACACCATGCTTACAAGGGGGGCCTGCTTGAGCATTCGGTGAACGTCGCGAAGCTGTGCGACTTCCTGGCCCAGAATTATAGACATATAGACAGGGACCTTATCATCACTGGAGCCCTTCTGCACGACATCGGCAAGCTGAGAAGCTACGAGAGTGCACTGAACGGCACGAAACCGGAGGTGTCCCTGGACGGGATATTCCTCGACCATATAGCGGCTGGCTGTTCGATGATAGAGGAGGCAGTAGCCAAGCTGGAGCAGGATAAGGGCATCTTCGGTACCGGAGACTGGGACCCCATGGAGAAGAGGCTGCTTCTGCATCTGATCCTTGCGCACCATGGCGAGCTTGAATGGGGATCCCCCGTAAGGCCCGTTGTCATGGAAGCGCAGCTTCTGCACTTCGCCGACAACACTGATGCCTGGGCAAACCGCTTCGAAAGGGCCATAGGCTACGCTTCGGATGCCGACAGGGGGGCCATGAAGAAGCCGGATAACCTCGACAGGTTCATCTACATACCCTTGAAGAGGGATTAAGCTGGCAATTGCATATTATTGCAGAGGGGCTTCACAAAGAGGCCCCTTTTGCTTATAATTAACCTATTATCGTCATGGAGGCGGAAAAGATAGACACTTTGGCTTCAATTGACAAGACCGCTTCAGTAAGGCCCGGACAGGCGTCCGTTTCAAGGGCCTTTTCCTCCATGGCATCCCTTTCGCTTCTGAACCGAATGTGTATGCGCGGCTGATGTCCCTCGTCAAGAAGCGCGTCCGTTGACGCGCCGGGGCCGGCAAGGGGGCATCAGTGCAAAGCCGGGATCTACGCTTTAGGCGCAGGCCTTCTTTTAGGCTATCCGCCGCTGAAGCCAGGATGCCATGCCGGCCGCATATTGTTGCACGGATGGTGATTCTCTTGACGGGACATGAGGCGATAATCCAGTTCATAGACGTTACTAAGACCTTCACTCAGAAGGGCGGGGTGGAAAACGAGGTGCTGAAGTCACTGAACCTTTCAATCGGAAGGGGAAGGGTCTTCGGCATTGTGGGGTTGTCAGGAGCCGGCAAATCCACTCTTATAAGGCTGATCAACCAGCTCGAGAGGGTCACGTCAGGGTCCGTGCTTGTCGATGGGCAGGACGTCACCACGCAGCACAACGGGGATCTCATAAACCTCAGGCGGCACATCGGCATGATATTCCAGAACTTCAACCTGATGAGAAACTCCAGCGTAAGCGAGAATGTCGCGTTCCCGCTGAAGATTACCGGCTACTCCAGGGAGTACATAAAAGCAAGGGTGGAGGAGCTTCTTGAGCTCGTCGGCCTCTCTGAGTATGCGGAGTCCTACCCCGCAAGGCTGTCAGGGGGCCAGAAGCAGAGGGTGGCAATCGCAAGAGCACTCGCCCTGCATCCTGACATCCTCCTGTGCGACGAGGCGACCTCGGCGCTGGACCCGAGGACCGCGAAATCAATACTGGACCTGCTCAAGAGGATCAACAGGGAGATGGAAGTAACCATAGTCATAGTCACCCACGACATGGCTGTGGTCAGATACGCATGCGATGACGTGGCTGTACTGGATGGCGGCGACATTGTCGAGCAGGGGGCGGTGGAGGAAGTCTTCGCAAACCCCCGGTCGATAATCAAGGGCTTCCTTGAGGGATTCGGAGGTGCCAGGGCATGATGATCTATTCCTGGGCGGACCTGCTGTCCTCCTTCAAGGTGCTCTTCGGGGAGCCTCTCATCAACACCATGGCGATAACCTTAGGCTCGACTCTGTTCGCCTGCCTGGGGGGCATACCTCTGGGCGTGTACCTGGTGCTGACCTCGCCAGGCTATCCGCTGGCAGCAGGCAGGACCTATAGCGCGCTGTCCTTCGTCATCAACACGATAAGGTCCATTCCCACCATAATCCTGGTGATCCTGCTTTCATCGCTTCTCTACTTCAGGTACTCGATATATCGGCCGACGGACCTTGCCCTTCTAATCGAGGCAGTGGTGATGTGGGCGGTGGCGGCGACGCCTCTTTGCGCAAGGCTTGTTGAATCGGCGCTGAAGGACGTGGACAAGGGCCTCATCGAAGCGGCGCTCGCCAGCGGCGCGCGCACAGGGCAGCTCGTAAGGAAGGTCATGCTGAAGGAAGCAAGGCCAGGCCTGATACTAGGCATTACCACACTGGCGATTACGATACTTGGCACGACTGTCATGTCCGAGACCATCGCAATAAGGACGGTAGCATCTAGGGCAGTGGTCAGGGCCACCATAGACAACGACGGGGAGTTCATAGTTTCGGGGATAATCGTCCTCGCAGCCATAATCACGCTCATCCAATCAGCCGGCACCGTCCTTTCGAGGCGGGCCGACAAATCTAGATGAAAGAGGTGCAGACAATGAGAAGGAACGTTATATTGCTGGCCATTCTGGCCGTTCTGGTTATTGCATCTTTCGCCCAGGCGAAGGAGCAGATAATACTGGGGACCGTGGTAGGCATACAGGAGAGCCTGACAAACGAATTTATTGTGCCGGCACTTGAGAAGAAGGGTTACGACGTGGAGGTAAGGGTATACACGTCGTTCGGCCTTAACATCAACACTGATACTGTGCAGGGGAAGACCGATGCGAACTTCTTCCAGCACGAGCCCTATCTGAAGACGGATACCGCAAACCTTCCCAAGCTCGCAGTGCTTTGGCCTGTAGCATCTTTCAAGATGGGCCTATACGGCGCGAGTTCGTCCGACAAGGACGTCACAGGCGGAGGGCGCGTCGGTGTGCCCAATGACAAGTCCAACCTACAGAGGGCGCTAAGGCTTCTGGCCAAGGAGGGCTACATATCCCTTAAGCCCACTTTCGGAGCCGATGTATCCGCGGACAACTTCAAGAGCTATATCGAAAGCGGCACGCTCAAGGCCGACGACATCATAGCCCTCGACCAGCCCGGACTGAAGGCAGGCTTCCGCACGAGGTATTCTGCTATTGTGGTGTCGGTTGCCGTGGCATATGACCCGGACCCGGCAAAGTCGCTCTTCAAGCTGGTAATCGGCAGGGAAGACAGCTCTGTTACCGACGGCTTCGTCAACATCTTCGTCTCCAGGGCATATGATGAGAAGGGGTCAGACGCCTACTCCAAGAAGATGAACGACCTCAAGGCTGTGCTCAAGGGTCTGACAACGGACGACGGCTTCCTTAAGATACTCAGCGACAGGTATGCGGGCGTCGTCTACGTGCCCGGCAAGTAATCCGGCAAGCATGCATTTCTCGGGCGCCTTCCCAAACCGGGAGGGCGCTTTTCCATCCAAACCAAGATCGGAAGAGCACACGTCTGAACTCCAGTCACAGGATAGCATCGCGGATG
>CAZHKX010000041.1:0-13848 GCA_964532805.1 uncultured Clostridia bacterium | reverse complement strand
ACGGGGACATCGTGGAGCAGGGAAGGCACGAGGAGCTCCTGAAGAAGGGCGGCTTCTACGCCAACTTGTATAACAGCCAGTTCGAGACGGGGCTTGTCGCGTAGGCAAGGGACAACTGCATGAGAAAGGGGGCCCGAGGCATTGGGCCCCCTTTTTATTTCACCTGTCAGATGTTTATCTCCGTGCCGGATACCGATCCGTTGTACTCGACCTTGAGGCTTTCGAAGGCGAGCCCGTAGGACGGGTTCTGCGCATCCTGGTTGTATATGAAGAGGTTGGGGCCGAACCACCTTGAATCATATTTCTCAAGCGTGAAAGTGCACCATAAGGTATCTTCGAGGTAAATGGTGAAAATGTCCCCGACCTTCTCTACCACGAGCTCGTTCAACCCGTCGATGTCGAAGGCGGGAATGTCGGCGACAGGATGATGTGTCGTCGACCCTATACCGGTGGCGCTCTCCGTTATTGTGTAGGTGCCTGAGTCGCCGTGTGCATTGAAGAACTCGATTTCCAGCGAGTTCGTGGGACTTGAATAGAAGGTATAGTCGGAGAATGCGATGCCGAATGTATGCCTGTGGGCGCCGTCGATGTTCAAGCGGAATAGGAAGGTCGCCGTGAAGTCCCCTGAGAACCTTTTAGGGCAGGCGGCGTTTGCATCCTGCATCCCTAAGCCATCTGGCACGAAGCCGTAATCGTCGTTCTCCATTATCCATTCGCCCTTGCCGTCGCCTAGAGACTGCTCGACCTTGAAGCTGAAGAAGTATTCCCCTTTGCATCCTGCGGTGAATGCCGACATTGCCAGCAACAGGAGAACTGCGAGAATGTAGCGGTGTTTCATGTAAGCGCTCCTTTCTATTCGATATAGATTCATTTCTGTAAGAAGATAGGAATTCCTGTAAGGTATTATGAACTGCTTGGAAGACAGATCATAGGAGCTCCCAGCTGCTGCAGCGGCAAACCGGAGCCGCCGGCGCGGGACGTCGGAGCCATCCGACGCGCTTCGCAGAGCCAGCTACTAAGCAACCCAGACTGCCAATCCGTGCAAGGAGTCATGCTTCCTATTAGAAGCGACATGATGCTTGTCATCAGCTGACAAACCAAGTCATTTTACAAGGTGGCTCTCTTGGCCGGACGGTGGCTCAGTCGATCGTAACATGTCAGCTAAACTAGGCTTCCAGTCGAAAGAGCCACCATTCCGGCGATACAGAGCCGGCTTTCCTCGATTGCGGCCATCATTATAAACTCAGCATCCTTTGCCCGATGGATGAGAACTGCCATGCTAATCGGACAAAGACAGACTATTGGGCAATCACCTAGACGGTAAGGTTCATCACTCGATTAGGAAGGCGTTGTTGATTGCTGATTATTCTTATTGTGCAATGAAGCTAAATATAAGCATAATATTTAGCATAACTGTACAGATGAGGTGATCTCTGTGGTTGAGGGTAATAGATGGTTTACAGGGCATTCTAAGGAAAATGGGAGGGCGATTACTTCACGGGAAGCTACAAATGCAGGATTGGCAAGGCGCTGCCTAAGCGATATGGTTAGGACTGGAAACCTGGTCAAGGTTGGCAGAGGGGCATACATGAAGCCTGATGAAGTCGAAGATGAGATGTTCCTGTTGCAGTTAAGGTTCGGCAAGGGGGTATATTCTCATGAAACTGCACTTTATCTGCATGGTCTGACCGACCTTACGCCATTGAGGTACTCGATGACATTTCCTTTCGGATATAACACGAAAAATGCAAATGACTCGGGAGTGATATCAAGGAGTGCGGTAAAGGCCAAGTACACATTAGGCCAGACGATACTAGATTCTCCAGGAGGAAACAAGATTCGGGTCTTCGATGCAGAGAGGACTTTGTGCGATATCGTCAGATCGAGGAAGAGAACCGACCCAAGGGTGATTGGCGAAGCTTTCAGAGGATACCTGAAATGGAAACAATCTGACTTAGACAAACTCCTTCATTATGCCTCGGCCTTGAAGGTGGAAAGCAGAATCAGGATCTACCTGGAGGTGTTGGTATAGATAACCGAGTTGAGATTTCTACCAAAGCATATGCTACAAGCAAGGAACTGGGGATAATTGCAAAGAAGCGCAAGAAAAGGGGCAATAGAAGGCAAGTAGGTTTTAGATGTCCCTGAAGCAGTTCGCACTAAATGAGCCTAGTAACGAAGGGCTAGAGAGAAAACCACAGGCTTCCCAACACATGCAAAAAGGCAGCACCGGAGGCTCTCTTAAGCCTCCGGCGCTTTGTTTTATCTACTTGCAGATTTAAACTCAGGCTACGGTAAGTCTATCGGCATAGGTGAGGATGACCCCTTATACTGCACCTCCACGCTTTCGATGGTGAAGCCGTAATCGAAATCCTTGGTGTCATACCACTCGCTGTAGAGGTTGGGGCCGAACCAGCGCGAGTTGTACTCCTCCAGGGTGAAGTCCGCGAACTCCGTATCGTTGACTGAGATCGTGACATGCCTTCCTACCTTGGTCAGGACCCAGATGTTCAGCCCGTCGCGGTTCAGGCCAGGAAGCGTCGCGTCCTCATCGTAATGCCAGTATTCGACATCATCCTGGTCATGGTCATACACTACATAGCGCTCGTCATCACCTCCGCAATGCTCAACCTCCACATGCAGGTCGTTCTCGGTCGAGCCGTACCAGGTGCCGTCTCCCAGCGATATGCCGAAATAGTACTCGTGGGAATCGTCCACGTTCAGGTGGAACCTCACCGTCATCGTTAAATCGCCCGAGAACCTCAATGGACAGGCTACGTTGCCCTCCTGAATGTTCAGGCCGTCCTCGTTGAAGTCAATATCGTCGTCTTCAAGGGTCCATTCCCCCTCTGCGTTCTCAAGGTCCTGTTCTACTTTGAAGCTGAAGAAGTAGATCTTAGGTTCGCAGCCGGCGATAAGGACCAGAGCTACCAGCACCAGTGCCGCCAATGCAATCCTCAGTCTCATTATTCTCCCCCTTCCAGTAAGTGATTCTCAGATGCCGCCTACAGGCATCGGCGAAGTGGGGTCGCTATAGCGTACCCTTACGCTTTGGAGCACGAAGCCGTAGTCAGAATCCAAAGGATCTTCATTCCAAGCGTAGATGTTGGGCCCGAACCAGTCGGAGTTATAATGCACGATATCGAAATCTATGATAGAAGTGCCATTCACCGAGACGTAGAAGTGGTCGCCGACCTTCCTTACTATCCAGACGTTAAGCCCGTTCCTGTTAAGCCCCGGAAGGTAGTCCACAATATCGCAGTGCTCGTAAGACACCTCGTCCTGGTCATGGTCCCAGAACTCGTATCCTTCGCCTGTGCCGCCGACCTCGTAAACCTCCATGTGGATGTCGTTTTCCGTGGTATCATGCCAAGTCCCGTCGCCGAGCGAGATGCCGAACGAATACCTATGATCTGCTGCGGTCCTTAGCCAGAACAGGACAGTCATGGTGAAATCCCCGCTGAAACGCCACGGGCAGCACACATTGGCATACTGCATATTAAGCCCGAGCGGCTCGAACTCGCAGGTATCGTACTCGAGGATCCATTCACCCTCAGCGTTTGCTAAGTCCTGCTCAATGGCGAAGCTGAAGGTATAGGACTTTCCGAAGCAGCCAGAAAGCACCGCGGCAATCAAGATGGCGGTCAAGATCAGCAGTATTGTCCTGGACCTCATGGTATCCCTCCTTTCTATGATTTATTAAATGATATTCTATGGAAATAATCATAATCCTATACAAATCGGAAGCGACGGCAAAAAGAAGTCCGGGGTCCCTCACAAGGAACCCCGGTTGATGGTCGGTCCAAGCTATTACAGCTTATGCAGTCAGTGGTGATCTGATTCTTACCAGTAACCGGGCCTTCATAGGCCTTACCATAATCATTGAAGATTGAGGGTTAGTTGCCGGTATTCAGCCCGGTAAGCCTCTCGGACAGCTCCCAAAGCCTTCTTGCGTAATCGGGGTCCTTTGACCTCCTGCTGTGCCTGCAGGGTGCGCATTCCTCCCAGTAAGGTTCCAGAGGCGCAGGGATATCCTTCTCTGTCGCAAGATAGATGCAGGTCCTTGCCCCCTCCTCGGGGCTCTTGCCCTTTCCCTTCCTAAGAAGCCAAACCAGCCTTGATATGCCCATGGAGTTTTTTAGGGCGATGTCGGTGTTCACAAGCCCGGGGGATACGGCATATGCCCTTATACCGCATTCATCTCCGAAGCGCCTGTTAAGCTCATATGTGAAGAGCACATTGGCGAGCTTCGACTGCATGTAGGCGAACAGCGGGTTGTATAACCTGTTCTGCATTACATCGTTCCACTTGATCCAGGCATAATAGTGGGATTCCGAGCTGACCGTTATCACCCGCGAAGGATGCCCGCATAGATTATCCAGCAGAAGGTTCGTAAGCAGGAACGGCGCCAAGTGATTCACCGCAAACTGCGTCTCATACCCCTCCTGGGTGGTGGAGTGCCAGCTTACGAACTGGCCGGCAACGTTTAAAAGGCAGTCCAGCCTGCCGTTAGACTTCTCCTTCAATACCGCCTTGATGCTTTCGGCCAGCTCCCGCACCTGCTTCAAGGATCCGAAGTCGCAGATAAGGCCCGTGAACTCCGAACCTGGCGACTTTGCCGCCATCTCCGCCTTGAGGGCTTCGAGCTTCTCCTTGTTCCTTCCGACTCCTATGACATGGATGCCGCCAGCCGCCAGTGAAAGAGCCGCAGCCCTTCCAATTCCTGACGTGGCCCCAGTGACCACGGCTATGCCGGGATTGTATGTCTCGGGCATTGTTACCTCCGAAATTTCCGCGCGCCTTAGGTGGCGCCGGCCCACTTGTATTATAATCCCTTGTAGCTGACATCGAAGCCAGATTTAATAGTGGGGTGTTCAAATGGGTTCAGTCCTCGTCACCGGGGCGGCAGGCGGCCTTGGCAGATGCCTCTGCCACGAGTTCGCCCGCAGAGGTTACGACATGGTCCTTGTGGACCTCGACGGATCCAGGCTTCAGAGCCTTGCCTCCGGCCTTTCCTGCATGCACGGCGTGAAGGTCGAGACCCTGGTGGCCGACCTGACTGATAAGAATCAGAGAAGGGCCCTATGCCAAGGCATAGAGTCCCGCAGGTGGGTCCTGTCCGGCCTTGTTAGCTCGGCAGGCATGGACAGCGAGGGGCCGCTCTCAGAAATCCCATTGGACAGGCTGGAGAGCATTTTGGAGCTGAATGTGGTAGCGACCACCGAGCTCATGAGGTCTTCCATCAGGGCCCATAGGAAGGGCGAGAGGCTCTTCATACTGAACATCGCAAGCCTTGCCGCGATAAACCCCATGCCGTACAAGGCGGCATACTCATCCTCCAAGCGCTTCCTCATGAACATCACCAGGGCTGTAGCCTGGGAGAACAAGGGGACTGGCATAACGACGACCGCCTTCTGCCCGGCGGGCATTCCAACCAACCCCACAACCATAGGCAGGATAAAGGCCCAGGGCTTCTGGGGCCGCGCCACAATGCTTGAGGCAGGGACTGCGGCAAGGCTAGCCGCCGATGCGGCGATAAAGGGCAGGGAGCTTGTCATACCGGGCTTCGTGAACCGCTTCGTCACGGCAGCGAGCGCGCTGTCGCCCAAACGTCTCACCCTATCCTTCATAGCGAAGCACTGGAAGGACGGAAAGTAGCAGCAGGAAGCCGACATGCGCCTTTTTTGTGCCTCCTTTCCTTTACATAGGGGCCGATGTGTTTTATAATCCTTTTAGTTACACGTCTAAACAACTACCGGAGGTGCCTGATGAGAAGGGAAGAGGGCATTATCACGCTTATCGGCGGTTTCATGCGCGCAAAGAGGGCAAGGCTGGAGAAGCTCCTTGAGGGGCAGGGCGTCCACCCGGGGCAGGCCCCGATGCTATTTGCCATATTCAACGAGGATGGCCTTACACAAAAGAGGCTCGGCGAGAAGATGAACCTGAAGCCGGCCTCGGTGACCATAATGCTGCGCAGGCTGCAGAAGGCGGGGCTAATAAGCAAGCTTCCCGACGAGAAGGACCTCCGCGTATTCAGGGTGAGGCTTACTGAGAAGGGCGAGGGCATCAAGTCCGCCGTAAGACACGCCATAGAGGCGGTCGAGAAGGATGCCTGCTCCAAGCTCACGGACTCCGAGGTGGAGGCCCTCCGCGACATGGTCACAAGGATGAAGGAAGGGCTCGAAGGGGCATCCTCCTAAACAAAGCGCCTGTTTGAGGGCCCGGCAGGAGGTAGCCTCTTGAGAAAGCTCTTCAGATTCATACGCCCATACTGGTGGGCTGCGCTTCTCGCCCCGCTCATGATGCTCATGGAAGTGGCAGCAGATCTCATCCAGCCCAGGCTCATGGCAAGAATAATTGACATAGGGGTCGCAAAACGCGACCTTGCCTACGTCTATGCTACAGGCGACAGGATGATCGGCATCGCGGTGCTGGGCCTGCTCGGTGGCACCGGCGCCACAATATTCTCCTGCTACGCGGCCCAGGGCTACGGCAAGGACCTAAGAGGCGAGCTCTTCTCGAGGGTGCAATCCTACTCGTTCGCCGAGCTCGACCGGTTCAAGACCGCATCGCTAATAACCCGCCTTACTAACGACGTCGCCCAGGTCCAGCAGATAGTCATGCTGAGCCTAAGGATGCTAGTCAGGGCCCCTCTTCTTGCGATAGGCGGCGTCTTCATGGCAATGCTGATAAACGCAGGCCTTGCCTCCGTGCTTCTAGTGTCGCTGCCTCTTCTTAGCGTGGCCCTCGCGCTCATAATGGGCAGGAGCTTCCCGATGTTCGGGGCGGTGCAGAGGAAGGTCGACAAGCTAAACAGCGTGATGAGGGAGAACCTGGCCGGCGTGAGGGTGGTCAAGGCTTTCGTCAGGGCAGATTATGAGAAGGCGCGCTTCGCCAAGTCCAACGAGGAGCTCACCGCAATAGCCCTTAAGGCCAATAGGCTGGTCGGGCTGACCACCCCCGCGATGCTGCTCTCGCTTAATATCAGCATGATAGCCGTGCTTTGGTTCGGAGGCTGGAAGGTGCAGATAGGCACCATGACAGTCGGCGAGGTCATGGCGTTTGTGAACTACATAACGCAGATACTGATGGCGCTGCAGATGGTCGCGCACCTCATGGTCATGATCTCAAGGGCTAAAGCCTCGGCGGATAGGATCACAGAAGTGCTTGAGGTCGACTCCTCCATAGCGGACCCCTTGGATCCGGCGGCCGGCATACAGGGCGGAAGGGTTGACTTTGACAAGGTGAGCTTCCATTACGAGGGCGCATCGGGAGACCCGGTCCTGAAGGATATCAGCCTCACGGTGATGCCCGGAAGCACGCTCGGGATACTCGGCGCCACAGGGTCCGGCAAGAGCACGCTCGTCAACCTCATACCCCGCTTCTATGACCCTACGGAGGGAAGGGTGCTAATAGACGGCACAGACATAAGGCAGATGGACCTGGATGCACTAAGAGGTTCGATAGGCATGGTACTTCAGGATTCGGTGCTCTTCACTGGTACAATCAGGGAGAACCTTCTATGGGGCAAGCCCTGCGCCACCGAGGATGAGATGGTGGCGGCGGCGAAGGCAGCCCAGGCCCACAGCTTCGTGACAGCGATGCCGGACAGCTACGAGACTATGATAGGGCAGAAGGGCGTGAACCTCTCGGGAGGGCAGAAGCAGAGGCTCGCCATCGCAAGGGCGCTGATAAGAAAGCCGAGGATACTCATCCTCGATGACAGCACGAGCGCGGTCGACATGGGCACCGAGGAGAGGCTGCAAGCTGCAATCAAGGACAGCATGAATGGCATGACCACGATTATCATCGCCCAGAGGATAAGCTCGGTAATGGACGCCGACAGGATAATCGTGCTGGAAGACGGCGCCATCGCAGCCGACGGCAATCACAGGAGCCTTATGGCGGACAGCCGCTTATATAGGGACATCGTCTCGTCCCAGCTGGGGGAGGAGGCGGCATGAGCATGCAAAGGAGCGCCCGCGAGGATGCAAACGGGGTGGCGCGCGAGAAAAGCTACATGAAGGGCGACGGCAAGCCTCAGATGCCGCAGCCGGCGCTTCCCAGGCCCGGCATGGGAGGCGGCGGATTCGGCCAGGGACCGGGCAGGCGGTTCATGGCTGAGAAGGTCAAGGCCAAGGACACGAGAAGGACCCTAAAAAGGCTATGGGTCTACCTGAGAAGGCAGAAGGCGGCCCTGACCGGGGTTTTCATCCTGGTGCTAATAAGCTCCCTTCTTGCGCTCGTCGGCCCATACCTGATAGGAATTGGCGTGGATGCCATGGCGAAGGTGCCGGGCAACGTGGACTTCAGGAGGATAATCTGGGTCTGCGCGCTGCTTGCGCTGTCTTACCTCGGCAATGCGGCAGCATCATGGCTTACGATCTATGCGATGTCCGATATTGCGCTTAAGACCGTGAAGGATCTAAGGCGTGACTTGTTCGGCAAGGTTCAGAGGCTGCCGGTGCCCTACTTCGACAGCCAGCCGCACGGGGAGCTCATGAGCCGGCTCATCAACGACGTCGACAACATCAACAACACCCTTGCCTCGGGCGTAACCCAGGTATTCTCAAGCGCGATCACCGTTGCGGGGTCGTTTGTTATGATGCTGTACCTAAGCCCGCTGCTTACTGTGCTTAGCCTTGTCGCGGTGCCGTTTAGCATACTCTTCACGAGCCTAATAGCGAGAAGGACGAGGCGCTACTTCTCCAGGCAGGCTAGGGACCTCGGCGAGCTGAACGGCTTCATAGAGGAGAGCATATCGGGTCAGAAGGTTGTCAAGGCATTCTCCCGCGAAGAACCCCTGAAAGCTGAGTTTGCGGCAATAAACGAGAGGCTAAGGCGCTCCGGCCTTATGGCCCAGGTATTCTCCGGCATGGTCCCCAGGATAATGATAGTGGTCAACAACCTGTCATATGCCCTATGCGCCGTGACAGGAGGCGCGCTGGTCATAGAAGGGGCGATAACCATCGGGCTTGTGGCGAGCTTCCTCAACTACTCGAGGCAGTTTGCCAGGCCTATAAACGAGATTGCGAACCAATACAACCAGCTTCAGTCCGCGATAGCGGGGGCCGAGCGCGTCTTCGAGGTCATGGACGAGCCGGAGGAGGACATCTCAGAGGTATCAGGCGTACAGGCTGACGGCATAGCAGGCGAGGTGCGCTTCAGCGATGTCGACTTCTCCTACAGGAAGGGCACCCCGGTGCTAAATGACGTCGACATCGATGCCAGAGCGGGAAGGACGGTGGCTCTAGTCGGGCCGACCGGGGCCGGCAAGACCACGGTGGTGAACCTGCTCATGCGCTTCTACGATGCCGATGACGGGATGATCGAGGTGGACGGCACCGACATACGGCAGTACGACAGGCAGAGCCTAAGAAGGTCCATCGGGATTGTGCTGCAGGATACCTACCTGTTCTCCGAGTCGGTGAAGGAGAACATCAGGTACGGCAGGCTAGATGCCACCGACGAGGAGGTAGCCGCGGCGGCAAGGACTGCAAACGCCGACATGTTCATAAGGCGCCTTCCGGAGGGATACGACACCGTGCTGAACGAAGACGGAGGAAACCTCAGCCAGGGGCAGAGGCAGCTCATCGCAATAGCGAGGGCGGTGCTTGCAGATCCCTCCATCCTAATCCTCGACGAAGCCACAAGCAGCGTCGACACTAGGACCGAAGTCTACATACAGAAGGCCATGCTCGAGCTCATGAAGGGGCGCACAAGCTTCGTCATCGCCCATAGGCTCAGCACCATAAAGGGCGCGGACGAGATCCTTGTGATAAGAGACGGCAGGATAATCGAAAGGGGCGACCATAAGGGGCTGATGGAGCTCAAGGGCTTCTACTATGGCCTTTATGCGAGCCAGTTCAGAAGGCACGAGGCGCTTTCCGCGGGCATCTGATAGGGGGGGCTTATGCAGGGATGCATAAAACGGGCCGCCGGGGGTTATCAAGGGTCCCGCGGGCTGATAGAATTAAGTCATTGCACCCGCGATCCTGAATGCTTTGCGGAGAGGATCTAGGGTAGTTCGAAGAAGCGGACGGATGCTCGATGAAGACCAGCCTGATAGCAGACCTCGCCCTTGTCCTTATATGCATCATCTGGGGGACCACCTTCGCCATCGTGAAGAATGCGCTGGCCGTGGTCGACCCGATACTCCTCATCGCCCTCAGGATGATCATCGCGGCGGTCATCGTGACTTTCATCTGCTGGAGGCGGGGACTTCTCAAGCGCATGGGGGGCGAGACCTGGAGGTCGGCGGCCGTAGTCGGCATATTCGTCTACATGGGCTTCGTGCTTCAGACAGTGGGCTTAGGGCTCACGACGGCATCCAAGACAGGCTTCATCACAGGCCTTGCGGTGGTGTTCACCCCGATGCTCTCGCCATACATACTGAGGAAAAATCCCGAGTGGTATTCGTGGGTCGGCGTGGTCATCGCAGTCATAGGCCTCGGCATGCTGTCGCTTGAGGGCTGGCAGATGCCATCGATTGGCGATCTTTACGTGCTAGGCTGCGCCTTGTGCTTCGGCTTTCAGATAGTGCTCCTGGAGAAGTACTCCCCGAGGCTAAACGGGATGCTGCTCTCCATGGCCCAGTTCATCTGGATCGGCATGCTGGCTCTTGTCACGGCAGCACCCAAGCTGCCCCAGGTCAGGGATTTCTCGACCGGAACATGGATTACTATACTCTACCTGGGCATAATGGCTACAGCCGTGTGCTTCGTGGTGCAGACCATAGCCCAGAGATACGTCCCGGCAATCAGAGCCGCGCTTATCATGCAGACGGAGCCGATAATCGGAGTGCTGTTCGCCTGGCTTCTGCTGGGCGAGGGATTAAACCTCAAGCAGTGGTTCGGAGCCGCCTTAATCCTGGTGGCCGTCGCGGTCTGCCAGTACGGCGACTACCGCAAGTCCAGAAAGGAGAGCTTCGATGTACCTTTTGGAAAGGGCCCTGGAACGCGCAAGCCAGCTTGGGGCCTCATTCGCAGACGTGAGGAAAGTAACGAGGAGGAGCCAGGGGATATTAGTTAGGAACGCCTCGCTCGAGCGCATAACCGAGGGGCTGGACGAAGGCTACGGCATAAGGGTGTTGGTAGACGGGGCATGGGGTTTCGCCGCGTCTAACATCCTGACCGAGCAGGAGGCCGTGAAGACGGCCGAGACCGCGGTGCAGTATGCGAGGGCATCAAAGCCGTTCACCAAGCACGAGGCGGCGATAGGGGAGACGTCGGGGGACATCGCCAGCTGGCGCGCCCCCATGGAGATGGACCCCTTCGCGGTTCCCATCGAGGAGAAGGTGGAGCTTCTGATGAGGGCGTCCAGGGCGGCAGCCGCTGTCTCGCCCAAGGTGAAGCTCGTGAACGCCAACATGAACTTCCTTACCGAAAGCAAGCTCTACATGTCCACCGAGGGTGCCAGGATTGAGCAGGAGTTCACGGAATCGGGGGCTAGCTTGGCTGTTACCGCAATCGGTGACGGCGACATGCAGAGCAGGTCCTATCCGGGCGCCTTCGGCGGCAACTTCGGCCAAGCCGGCTACGAGTTCGTGCTTAAGCAGGAGCTGGAGAAGGGCGCGGTCAGGGCGGCCGAGGAGGCTGTGGCGCTTCTTACCGCCGAGCAGTGCCCGTCCGGCGAGATGACGCTTATCCTGCTTCCCGAGCAGCTGGCGCTTCAGATACATGAGAGCTGCGGGCATCCTGTCGAGCTCGACAGGGTATACGGAACTGAGGCCGCCTACGCGGGAACGAGCTTCCTGACAACCGAGAAGCTGGGATCGGGCTTCCGCTACGGCTCCGATAAGGTGAACCTCTACCAGTGCAGCATGACTCCGGGAGGCCTTGGCACATATGCCTACGACGACGAGGGGATGCCATCCTGCAGGACAGCTCTTGTCGAGGAGGGCGAGTTCGTCGGCTATCTAACCGGCAGGGAGTGGGCAAGCAGGCTCGAACAGCAGTCCAACGCCGCAATGAGGGCCGACGGCTGGTCCAGGACCCCGATAGTCAGGATGACGAACGTCTGCCTCGCCCCGGGCAAGGAGACCCTCGAGTCGCTTATTGCCGGCACGGAAGACGGCGTGATGATGACCGGCATCAAGAGCTGGAGCATCGACGACAGGAGGGTTAACTTCCAGTTCGGCTGCGAGATAGGATGGCGCATAAAGGGCGGCAAAGTCACAGGATTGGTGAAAAACCCGACCTATACGGGAATTACGCCTGAGTTCTGGGGAAGCTGCGACGGCATAGCGGGAGAGGACGAATGGGTACTCTGGGGCGTGCCTAACTGCGGCAAGGGAGAACCGCTTCAGGTCGCCCACGTGGGGCACGGATGTGCGCCCGCGCGCTTCAGAGACGTGAAGGTAGGTGTCGGCAGATGGTAGGAAGGCAGACAATCGAGAAGGCCGTGCTAGACGCCCTGAAGTCAGTAAAAGGCGCAGAGGCCGAAGTCGTCGCGGTTGACACGGAGATAAAGCTTGCCAGGTTCTCTAACTCCGAGATACACCAGAACAGCGTGCTTTCCAACACGGACTTCACAGTGAGGGTGGCAAGGGGCCAGAAGGTGGGCGTCGTGCGCACGAACCACCACGAGGACCTCATCGATGCTCTGAGAAGGGCATACGACATAGCGGGGCAGCTTCCGGACAACCCGAACTTCGCCGGTATGCCCGGGCCGAAGGCTTACGAGAAGGTGGACTCGTTCTGCGAGCATACAGCGGGTTTCAGCGGCAAGGACATAGCCCAGGCGGCAGGCATCGCGATTGGCCTTGCGGATAAGGCGAAGGTGAACGGAAGCGGCACGGTGCGCACTAGCGTGGCGGGGACCATGGTAGCGAACACTAACGGCGTGCTGGCTTACAACATGGGAACGGCAGCCTATTACAAGGTAGTGGCGATGAGCGGGGCAGGCGGCTCAGGCCTGTGCGACCAGGTGGCGGTGGATGTGAGGAACCTGGATTTCGCTAAGACGGCAGCAGTCGCAGTTGACAAGTGCGTAAGAAGCGCGAACCCGCAGCCGATAGAAGCTGGGGAGTACGAGGCGGTGCTGGAACCGGATGCAGTGGCCACCATACTGCACATCCTTGCGATGTGCGGGATAAACGGGATGAGCTACATCGAGGGGAAGAGCTTCGCTTCTGGCAAGATGGGCGAGATGGTTACAAGCGGGCTCATAGACGTGACTGACGACGGCATCAGCCCCGATACCATACAGATGCCTTTCGACTATGAGGGTCAGCCCAGGCAGAAGGTGGAGATCATCAAGGGCGGGCGGGTGGCGGGCATGCTGTTTGATTCGGCATCAGCAAAGCTTGCAGGGACGCAATCGACGGGCCATGCGGTTCCCCCGGGCGCGATGTTCGCAGTCCCAGCGATGCACTTGAAACTTGGCGCAGGGGACTCTGATGTGGAGAGCATGATCAAGTCCACCAAGAGGGGCATATTCGTCACCAGGTTCCACTATGTCAATCCGATACATCCCATCAAGACCATGTTCACAGGGATGACGAAGGACGGCACTTTCCTCATCGAGGATGGAGTGATCACGAAGCCTTTGAGGAACCTGCGCTTCACGGACTCCATATTGGATGGCGTGTTCAAGAACGTGGAGCTTATTAGCAGGGACAGGAAGCTCTTCGGAGGCGATTCGAGCTTACCTAGCGGGTACCTTGCGCCGGCTATGAAGACCGGGAAGTTCAACTTCACGGGGTCAACAGACCACTAGGAAGGGTGTACAAAAACTATGCCTGCCCTGGATAATGTACCGGGGCAGGCTTTTTGTTCTACTAGGCATAGATATGGGGGCAGATTCGTTTGTAAAATGCTATGCATGTTCACATTATTCGTTTGTAAA
>CAZHKX010000040.1:0-13864 GCA_964532805.1 uncultured Clostridia bacterium | reverse complement strand
GAAAGGGCGGTGTCCTAGACCCCTAGACCATGGGAGCGCGGTTTAGCTTTACAATAATATCATTTCGGGTTCTTTGATTTCAATACCGTTGAAGCTCTTGCAGGAACTTCGATGGTTGCTAAGATGACGGTGCCCTTTCCAGTGGACTGATGCGGCATGGAGCCGGACGGCGTTTTCAGGTGCAAATCTGTGCGGAATGGCACATAATATTAGGGTAGGAAGTCATATCATCTGGCAGTTCGTTCTCACAAAACATATAGGAGGGATAAGAGTGAGGAAAGTATTTGTACTGGCACTTATGGCTGTCATGCTCATCAGTGTGGTGGCAACGGCAGCGCCGGCAAAGATTGAAGCTGAGCTCAATGTACTCACGCCTGTCGCCAAATTCGTCTCCGACGCGGCACTGGAAGGTTTCGTGAAGTGGGCGAAGGCGAAGTACGGCGTAGATGTCAAGGTTTCCAACACCTCCAAGGGAACCCAGGTTGCGGCAGGAATGATTCGCGAATGGGGAGTTAATCCTCAGGCGGACATCATATGGGGCGGAGAGACCGTCATATATGATGGCCTTGCGGCAGACGGATTCCTGATCAAGCACGAAGTCCCCCAGGCATACCTCGATAAGATCCCCGTATCGATGGGATCTCCAAAGCCTCTTCCACTTAAGGATCCCAAGGGATATTGGACCGGAACCGCGCTTGAGCCTTATGGCATCGTGTATAATGAAGCGCTTCTCGTAGGCAGGCTGAGGTCCACGGCTCCGAAGACATGGGACGACCTGATCAACAATTCGAAGCACAAGGGACAGATAGCGCAGTGTACCCCGGATAACTCCAGCTCGAGCCACTCGACCTATGAAGTCATACTTCAGATGTTCGGTGAGAGCAAGGGCTGGGAATGGCTTGCAAAGCTTGGAGCCTATACCGGGCAGTTCGTAGCTCGTTCGAAGGACGTCCCCTCAGTGGTAGCCAAGGGCGAGTATGCGCTCGGTTTCGCAGTGCCCAGCTATATGGCCTTCGAGGAGTATCTTAACGGATATGACATCAAGTTCGTGGCACCGGCAGGGTGCTATGTGACCCCTGAGCCCATAGCAGTAATCAAGAATTCGAAGAACGCAAACACAGCAAAGGCATTCATCGAATACCTTCTGACAGATGAAGGGCAGAGGCTGTTCATCGACCGCGGCCTGTTCCCCATAATGCCTTCGATGAAGGTAGAAGGCCCTGCAGGCTCTACAGCTGAAAAGGCTGTGACTTTTTACGGCGGGCGCAGGTCCTACTTCGAGGGCACCATCGCCAACTCCTACGACAACGTGCTTGCCGACGGCAGGTATGATTCCGTGAACAAGTACTTCCGTGAGAACATCTTCGCGAAGATCGACGAGCTGAAGAAGAAGTACAACTAGACCTGACCCAATACCCGGCATGCGGGCGGGCTTCGCTGCCCGTCCGCATTTTAACGATTGAGTATCTTTGAGGTGAAGCACATGCAGATTAGACTTGAGGGCGTAACCAAGCGCTTCAACAAGTTCGAGGCTTTAAGCAGGGTTGACCTTGAGATCAAAGACGGCGAGCTGTTCACTCTCCTGGGCCCTTCGGGCTGCGGCAAGACTACCACTTTGAGGATTATCGCCGGCTTTTACATACCCGACGAGGGGAAGATTTATTTCGGTGGCAAAGAGGTGCAGGACATACCGACCTCCAAGCGCAACATCGGCATGGTGTTCCAGAACTATGCCCTGTGGCCGCATATGACGGTTTTCAAGAACGTGGCCTACGGGCTGCAGTTCAAGCACATACCGAAGGCCGATTGGCCCAAGCTGGTTAACGAGGCCCTGAACAAGGTGGGCCTGGTAGGCTATGAGACTAGGTATCCGGGCCAGCTGTCGGGAGGCCAGCAGCAGAGGGTCGCGCTCGCAAGGGCCCTTGCACTGAACCCCGATGTGCTCCTCCTCGATGAACCTCTTTCGAATCTGGATGCGAAGATAAGAGGCTCCGTGAGGGCCGAGATCAGGAAGCTGCAGCAGGCTCTGGGTATCACGACGGTATATGTCACCCATGACCAGGAAGAGGCCCTTACCCTTTCGGACAGGATAGGCATAATGAACGAGGGCAAGTTGGTCCAGATCGGAAACCCCCACGAGCTGTATGAGAAGCCGGTGTCTAGGTTCGTCGCCGACTTCATAGGCACCAACAACCTGGTGCCTGGCGTGGTGAAGGAGGATAAGGCTGGCTGGCTGACCGTGGAGACTCCGGCCGGGACGATAACCGGAAGGAGCAACTGCGGCTGCAAGACGGGCGATAAGTGCACCGTCTCCTTCAGGCCTGAGAATGTAAGGGTGATACTCGCTGGGGAGCAGACCCCCGAGGACAACCTCATCGACGGGACGGTAAGCTTCGCAAGCTACATGGGCAACGCCCTCAGGTACGAAGTGGAGCAAAAGGGCGGCATCATCATAAAGGCCGATATAAAAGACCCCCTCGGGCATAAGGAGATGCCCTGGGGAACGGATGTCAAAGTGGCTTTCGACAGGGCGTCGGCCCTGATTATCCCGGACTAGGTCCCGGCGGCATGAATAAAGGGCAGGTGAAGCTTAATGGATAAGGGAAGCTCAGCCGGGATGATCAAGTTCAGAAGATGGATGAAGGCCTCCAACCCTTGGGTCTGGCCGATATACGTATTCCTGGCGTTCTTCGTCATATTCCCCCTGATAAAGCTCTTCGTAGACTCCTTTTCGACAGCTGACATCCCTCTGTCTCCCCTCAGGGAGGCGATAATGACCGTAGACCTTGCCGACGAGAAGATCGCCCTGGGAGACGAAGTTGCGACGGCCGCTGCTATGCAGGACCTCCTCGTCCAGATAGAAAGGTCGAAGGCGGCTATGGTCAGGACTTCGGATGCGCTGCTGCACGGCGCCGGAGACCAGCAGGAAAAGATAGCCAGCTGGCAGACGGCTCTTGCCGAAGTGGAGGCGAAGGAGCAGGAGATCAAAGCCTCCATAGGGACGGCCTCGGCGATAGACAGGGCGCATGAGCTGAAGCTGATACTGGCCGACGCCCTGGAGCTGCCGAGCAAGGCTTTCTCGGTGAAATACTTCATAGATGTTTTCAAGGACAAGGTCTATACCAAGGCGCTAATGAATTCGCTGACGCTCGGCTTCGCATCGGTGCTGACGTCATCGGTGATTGGCTTTGCGGTGGCATACCTTCTGGTTAGGTATGATTTCCCCGGAAGGAAGCTCTTCAACTTCCTTACCATGATCCCGATAGTCATGCCGCCTTTGGTGGGCGTCCTGGGCTTCATCTTCATACTCGGAAGGGGAGGCACCGTAAACGAGCTGTTCTATCTTCTCGCAATAAAGCTAGAGACCGCATGGCCGGCCCTCTCCAACTGGCTGTTCGAGAACCTGCCGTTTAATTTCGTGTACGGCTGGCATGGCCTTCTTATGGTCGAGACGCTGCACCTTTTCCCGCTGATAACCCTAAACGTGGTCGACTCCCTCAGCAAGATAGACGCATCTTTGGAGGAAGCGGCAGAGAGCATGGGCTCGGTGGGCTTCAAAAGGCTGTTCGACGTGACGATACCGCTTACGGTGCCGGGCTTCGTGACCGGTGCGCTCCTGGTGTTCATCTGGGCTTTCGCGGACTTCGCGACCCCGCATGTGGTGGGCCTGAACAACTTCATCGCACCCCTTGCGTTCATGGACATCCAGCAGTTCATCGACAGGAACCTGTTCAAGATGGGCATCACTGTGGGTGCCGTCATGGTCCTTTGGTCCATAATCTTCCTTCTCATCGCCAAGAAGTACGTATCGATGAAGGATTACAGCACCCTCTCATACAGGCCGGTCGAGAGAAGGAAGCTGAGCAAGGGCTGGTCCGCGGTCGCCCTGGTATTCCTTATTGGGCTTATGCTCTTCGCCTTCATCCCGTATCTTGGAGTAGGCCTCGCCTCGTTCGCCAGAGGGTGGGCGATGACGCCGCTGCCGACGACATGGACCCTGCATCATTACACCAGGGTTATATTCGATGCGCCGGGCTATATCATCAATACGTTCCTGTACTGCACGCTGGCGGTGGTCCTGTGCATACTTATCGGCCTTCCGATCGCATGGATCATGGCAAGGACGAAGATGCGCTCCAGGGGCATCCTGGACATCCTTACGACGCTGGTCCTGGCCCTGCCGGGCACGGCCCTGGGCATCGCGTACATCAGGGCCTTCAACACGCCGATACTTATCAAGCAGCCGCTGGCCAACATATGGATTATCATCCCGATAGTACTTGCGGTCAGAAGGCTTCCCTACACCGTAAGGTCCTCGTACAGCTCCCTAATCGTCGTCCACAGGTCGATGGAGGAGGCCGCCGAATCTGTGGGCGCAAGCATGATGAAGACCTTCAAGGACGTGACGATGCCGCTCATCTGGAAGGGAGTGCTGGCAGGCGCGCTGTTCTCCTTCATGACATCTATCCAGGAGAGCGCCGCGACCATATTGCTGTCAATACCAGGATGGGAGACCATGACGGTCGGCATCTTCAACTTCTACACCGGAGGAACGCATGGAGACGCCGCCGCGCTGGGCTTCATCCTTATTATCGTAGGCATTGCGACCCTGTACGTGGTGAACAGGCTCAGCAGCTCCAAGGCGGGAGGCTTCTTCGGTTGATGCCCGGATGATCCGGATATCCAAAGAAAGTGGGGACGGGTTTTCCGTCCCCTTTCATTTTCTTTGGGCGATGTGTAAATGCAGCCAGCTGGAACTTCCGGTATGGCGAGCGAGCTTCATTCATGAAGCAGGGCAAAAGAAAGCGGGGCACCCATGACGGATGCCCCGCAAAGCGGCCTGCTTTGATTACTTGATCGCCATCAGAAGGTCATAGTTGTAGGCGAGGGTCCTCTTCTTGATGCTGAACAGGTCGATGATCCACCAGATTCCGAAACCGCCGCCGGTTACCACCTTAATGACGCCCATCACGGTGTCATCGAGGAAGAAGCGGTCTATGCCTACGAGGGCCCATATGAGCATCTGGTCGGGATCCCTGTAGTCTTCGTTGATCGCCGCGGTGAATGAGGTCTCGCTGAGTCCGGCCAGCTTCGTCTTCACACTTTCAAGAACTGACGCGTCGAACCAGTCGCCCTTGGCAGCCACGAAAGCATTGATGTTCTCGGTCCTGGTTGCCGCTGCGACTGAGAGGGGGAATATGAGCAGCATCGCGGCCAGCACCATGAAGGTTACGGTCTTCTTCATCTAATCGCCTCCCAATATAATGGCTATAAGCATATATTACCCCGTGGTCCCGCAGATTCCTTCAAGGTCCCAACTAAATGATAAAAAAAGAGGGGGCGGCCGAAGCCGCCCCCCAAGTGCCTATGCCCCTATTGCTTCTTCCTGCTCTGTATCGCATGCATCGCAAGGGCTACCGCGATGACCGAGTAGGAGATGAGCTGCCTGAACCACTCGCCTATCTGCGGCTCGCCGAAGAGCTTCTGCCCTGCCAGCGGGGATACCACGAAAAGCGTATGGAACAGCAGGACTCCTATGATGGCATTCCATATGCCGGCGCGCTTGACTGATGCGCCGCCCACAAGAAGCGCCGCGACTGAGAACATGCCGACCTGCTCATGCGCGTTGAATGTATTGAGAGACCCCAGGTTCTGCAGGAATATGAGCTGTCCCCAGGCGGCAAGCACCGTGGAGTATATGACGGCCGTGATCCTGACCCTGTCCACTTTGATGCCGGATACTTCTGCTATCGCCATGTCCTGGCCGATGGCCCTGAAGTTCTGCCCGAGCTTCGTCTTCATGAGGAAGACGATAACTATGCAAAGGATCGCGGACATAAAGAAGGCGCCGAGAGGCACCCTCCAGGGCCCCAGGGTGTCTGTCCAGATTATGCCGTTCCAGTTGAAAAGCCTGGCGAAAACGTTATCGAGCGAATAGTAGATGTTGGAGAGGTCTATCGTGTTTCTGAGGCCCACGCCGTTGCTGAGCATGACAGCCTGTGAGACAGGGGAGCTCATGTTTACAGGTATGAGCGTTCCTATGAGCATGAGGAATATGAGCTGGTAGACGCCGTTTGCGAAGAAGCCCATGATCATGCCCGTGATCATCTCCCGCCCCTTCGCCCTGTTGAAGACGCTTCCGACTATCCAGCCGAACAGGATCGATATGGGAACGGATATCGCCATCGCGCCTAAGAAACCCACGAGGCCCTTAAGCTGCATGAAAGTGATTATTATGAGCGCTATCTGGCCCGACATCGCCCCTACTACTATGCCGAAGTTCAGCCCTATCCCGGCGCTCACCGGGATTAAGAGCGACAGGACTATGAAGAGGTTCCTGCCGAGTCGGGAGAGAAGCTCACCTATCAGGTAATTTATGTCGAGGTCCGATGCTATGATGCTTGCCACGCAGAGCACGGTGAAGAAAATCGGCACCCCCGACTGGGACAGCACCTTCATTAGCTTGCTCTGCTTCCTGACGGCGGGGACAGCCTCCAATCTGTTGTCTGCCATGCCGCTACCTCCCCCCCGTAGCCCTTGTGAGGGCGTACAGTATCATGCCGTTGCTTATCAGCACCCTTGCGATCTCGCTTATCTCTGAGCCCTCCATGACGGCCTGGGTGACCGGTGGGGCTATGGTAAGCAGTGTCTGGAACAGGAAGGCGCCTATTATGACGTTCGCTACATTGGCCTTCCTAAGAGATGCGCCGCCTATCAGTATCGCCGCGATGGCCGGGAATGCTGCCGTCTGGGGCGCCGTGTAGAGCTGCATGAAGCCGTAGCTCTGAGCGAAGGTGATAATCCCCACTGCGCCCAGCACTGTGGACAGTATGACGCCCACCATCTTCATCTTCTTCACGTTGATTCCGGACGATATCGCGTATGCCGGATTAGACCCCGTCGCCTTCATCGCAAGGCCGGTCTTAGACCTGAGGAACAGGTAGATGGCCAGGCACAGCGTGAGCCAGAACAGAAGCAGGCCAGTCGGCACTATGATGTCGCCTATCCTGAATGACAGGAAGTTGTTCAGCACCTTGCCGAAGGTGTCGGTGAGGCTGATGGTGTATCTCAGCCCCTTGCCGCCCACTGCGAAGATGAGCTTGGGGTTTCTTATCGGGGCCAGCATCCAGAAGATGCTCATGCCGAACACAGCGGCGTATGCAAGGTATGTCCCTACCATCATCTCCTCGCCGCGCACCTTGTCGAGCACCTGATGGTACAGGTAGCCCACCACGGTGGCTATCGGGACGGATATGAGTATTGCCACTGCGAATCCGGCCCAACCGAGGATGTTCATGTTGATCGTCAGGATGCCTCCCAGAAGCCCGCACAGGATGCCCAGCGGCAGGCCGAAGTTCATCCCGACTCCGCAGACTACCGCAGGCAGCATCGATAGGATCAGTATGCCGTTCATCCCCACCCTGACAAGCGAGTCGCTTATAAGCCCCTGCACTGCGAGGCCCTTGACCGCGGCTACGGCGAAGAGGAATAGGACGAATGCCAGTATGATCAACCTGGCGATGCCGAACTCCCTTAGGGTGGCCCTCAGGCTGAACCTCGCCGGTGCCGGGCACTTCTCTCCGGTTTCAGTCCGCCTCATGCTTTCGCCACCTCCTTATGCTTCAGTGTCTCTCCTGCCATCATAAGGCCGAAATCAAGGTCCGGGGCATCCGGGGAGAGTATGCCGGCTATCCTGCCCTCGTAGACTATGACTATCCTGTCGCAGATCTTCCTCAGCTCCGCAAGCTCGGAGGAAGTCATGATGACAGTCATGCCGAAATCCCTGTTGAACTTGACCAGCTGGTCCAATACGAGCTCCTTGGCCCCTACGTCGATGCCCCTGGTGGGCTCCGATACCCACATCAGCTCGGGCTCAAGGGCGAAGGCCCTGGCAAGGCACACCTTCTGCTGGTTGCCTCCGGACAGCCTCCTTACCGGCTGCGTCGGGCCTGTGCACCTTATGTCAAGTTCGTCTATCATGCCGTCCGCGTACTTCCTGATTGCAGCATTGTCAGCGAGCCTCAGGCCCTTGAGAATGCCCGTCATCAGAAACTTGTTCTGCACCTGCATCGAGGTCATGACCATGTTGACCTCGGCGGCGTCGTCAAGCAGCAGCCCGGTGCCGCGCCTGTCCTCCGAGACGAATGCCATCTTGGCAGAGAGGGCCTCATAAGGGCTGTTGAGCTTGACCTGCACGCCATCCTTCTCAACACTGCCGGTGGACGGGAACAGGCCCATCACTCCGTTGGCTATGCCCACCTTGCCGTGGCCTGCGAGGCCTCCTATCCCCAGGATCTCGCCGCGGCGCACGTTGAGGTCGATCCCCTTGACCGCCTCTCCCGTCATATCCACCTTAAGGTCCTTGATCGACAGAACGATATCTTCGTCGCCGGGCTCCTTCTTCCTTGGGGGAAGGGAGGTCTTCTCGATGGACCTGCCGACCATGATCTCGGCTATCCTCTCCACCTTGGCGTCCTTCCTGGGCATCGAGGCGACGACCGCCCCGTCTCTGAGGATGGTGATGTTGTCGGCGACTGCAAGGACCTCATCCAGCCTGTGCGTTATGAAGAGCATCGCGATTCCTGCCTTGGCTAGGTTTCGCATAGCTTCCAGCAACTTGTCCGCCTCGCTTTCGGTAAGCACCGCAGTCGGCTCGTCCAGCACCAGGAGCTTCACATTCTTCTTGTCTATCTCCCTGGCGATCTCGATGAACTGCTTGTAGCCCACAGGAAGGCCTGCCACTACTGCCCAGTCGTCTATGCTAAGGCCGAGCCTGCTTATCGCATCCTGCGAATCCCGCCTCATGCGCTTGATGTCAAGCGTCTCGAAGTCCTTCCCGAATACCGCGCTTACCGGGTTTCTTGACGTAAGCTCCCTGTTAAGTTTTATATTCTCGGTAGCGGTGAAGCCCGGAAGAAGCATGAATTCCTGGTGTACCATGCCTATCCCCAGCTCCATCGCATGCCTGGGGGATTCCATCTTAACCGGCTTTCCCTCGAACACCACCTGCCCCTCGAAACCGCCGGTATCCTTTATCACCGGCATTCCGAAAAGGATGTTCATAAGCGTGGACTTGCCTGCCCCGTTCTCCCCGACAAGAGCGTGTATCTCGCCCGGCTTAACGGAGAGGCTCACGTCGTGCAGAACGGCGGTCCCGAAGAATGATTTGCCTATTGCCTGCAGCTGCAGGACGAACTCTTCAGGCATTTTCGGGTCTCCTCTCAAGAGTCTTTAATGCAGGAAGCCGGGTTTGTACCCGGCTGCCTGCCATTTATGGTCAGTACTCCCCCGTATCTGAGAGCATCAGCCCGGGGTTACTTGCCGAAGGTCTTGCTGTTGACGAGGTATACGAATGCGTTTCCGGCTTTCCTCTCAAACAGGGCGAGCTTCTGTCCTGCGACTTCCTCTATGACAGCCTGTATCGCCTTGTTGTCCTTGAGGCTAACCTTGCCCTCGAGCACTCTCTTGGCGAGCTCGATGTTGGCAGTGGTCTGGAGGTAGGGGCCGGGTACGGGCCAGGTAGCCATGCGTCCGGCCATGCCGGCTGCTACGATCTTGGCCTCGATGGCTGCGAATATCTTGGTGTAGTTGCCCTTCATATCGTCGGTGACTTCAAGTCCGATCGCGCCGGCGTAGCCGTGGGTCGGGCTCGGGCAGCACTGCTCGGGATACAGGGCCTTGCTCTGCATCACGGCCTTTATGAGGGGTTCCTGCATGCCGCAGTTGGTCGAGAAGAACGCGGTGTCCTTGCCGTACTTGGCGACCTGACGCGGGACGTCCTCGAGTATGAACTGCTGGGCTGCGGGAAGTCCGCCCTCTGCCATCGGGTCCGGGGCGGTGACGAACACGAAGTTGATTCCGAGCTTCTTGCACTCGTCGATCATGATGTCACGACGATTGGAAAGCTCCTGCATAGCCATGTGGCGCGGGAACGAGTAGTGTATGAAGGTCTTGGCGCCCATCGACTTTGCTATCTGGGGGATGGTCCTGCCGCGGGTGGCATCGTCCGGCTTGAAGCCGAAGTCGACCGCCGCGCCGACGAGGGCGAAGTCCTCATGCGGCTCTCCTACGAAGAACAGCATGTCGGGACGCAGCTCCTTAACCTTCTTGATCGCCGCGAGGGTGCCGGGGACTGCCTGGTTGATTACTATGGCCTTGACGTTCCTGTCTGCTGCAAGGCTGGTTATCTGAGAGATGTAGGTCTCCTGCTCAGCCATGAAGTTGTCAGGATAGGTCTTGTGCACGAGCAGGTCGGGGTACTTCTTGATCATGGCCTCGGCTCCGCGATATTCGTCCTCACCCTGGGAAACCGTTCCGGTGATGACGCCGATCTTGAAGCTTGCCGCGCTGACCATCATGCTGAATGCGAGGACCAAGAGGATGGAGGCTACGAGGATCTTCTTCATTAAGTGCACTCCCTTCGGTTTATTGGTATGACTAAAAATCGCAATCCTGAGACTGCTTTGCTTCGCCGCCCATTATACCTCGCTGGTGCATTTATACATCGATTGAGATAAGAGTAACAAAATCAGGGTGCGTTATCAATCAGGATGCAAATAAAGGGGGATAAATACATATTACGGATATTGCAAATCATGAAAGACAAGTTCAGAATCTTACTTACGGTGAAGTTGACATAGTGATTAGGCATGCATCCAGGTAACGGATTCTTGTCAAAGGAAGGTTATCGGAAGTGGCTTACGAAGACAAGGTGCTAAATTGCAGGGAGTGCGGGAAAGACTTCGTCTTCACCGCAGGAGAGCAGGAGTTCTACGCGCAGAGGGGCTTCGAGAACGAGCCCACAAGGTGCCCGGAGTGCCGCAAGAACAGGAAGCTTCAGGCCAGCGGCCAGATGCCCAGGAAGCTTTACGACGCGGTCTGCACGCAGTGCGGGGCCCCGTGCAAGGTGCCCTTCCAGCCGAGCGGCGAGAAGCCTGTATACTGCAGCGAGTGTTTCGCCTCGTACAGGGCTAACCGCCAGTAGGCAGAAGTCAGCCTAAGAATGAGGAAAGCCCCTTTGCGGGGCCTTCCTAAGCTTTTTCCTCAGACCAGCAGCTGCCGGACTGCATTGTCTATCACCGACGCTATCTGCTCCTGCCTGGCCTTGCCCGACCAGTTGACCGACCCTGCGACGGATACCGAGGCCCCCTTCTCCTTAAGCAGCGCGCTCATCTGAGATACGGCCCTGTTCCCGCCGAGCCAGGCGAACGGGAGCTGCTGGGTCGCGAATACTGCAGCCCTCTTGCCGTTCAGGGGCTTAAGCTGAGGGATTAGTTTTGACATTCCCAGAGCAAGCGAGAAAGCCTGCACTGGCGATCCGAATACCAGGGCGTCATAGCCGCCAAGGTCGGGTATGCGCTCGTAGCTGACTTGCTTGGAAGACGGGTTCGGCTTCTCCAAGGGATTCACCCTTTCCAGCACCGCGACGTTTCCTGCTGCCGTCAGCCTATCGATTATCCCCTGCGCCACTGATAGCGTGTTGCCGGTCTCCGAGTAGATTACTATGCCGATTCTCATGATGCTTCGCCCCTTCTATATGAGATTCTTATCTTGTGCCCAGACCGCGGATTATGGCGATCCCGGCGCTGGCGCCGATTCTGGAAGCCCCCGCCCTTATCATGGAGAGCGCAGCCTCCGTATCCCTGATTCCGCCGGACGCCTTGACGCCCATGGACGGTCCGACCACAGCCCTCATCATAGCTATGTCTGATGCCGTGGCGCCGCCTGTGGAGAAGCCGGTGGACGTCTTCACGAAATCGGCTCCGGCCGCCTTGGCCAGAAGGCAAGCCTTCACTTTCTCATCGTCGGTCAGCAGGCAGGTCTCAATTATCACCTTAGTAAGGGTGCTGATGCCGGATGCGCGCACCACAGAGGCGATGTCATCATACACCAGCTTATAGTCGCCCGACTTCAGGGCTCCTACATTAATCACCATGTCTACTTCGCCTGCGCCGTTGGCTATGGCATCCTTTACTTCCTGAGCCTTCACGTTGGAAGTGCTTGCACCAAGCGGGAAGCCTATGACAGTGCAGACTGCGACATCAGTGCCGTCAAGCCTGAGGGCGCACCTCTTAACGTGCGTGGGGTTGACGCAGACAGAGAAGAAGCCGTTTTCTACGGCCTCGTCGCAGAGCTTGTCCACCATCATGGCGGTTGCTTCGGGCTTAAGAATCGTATGGTCTATATAGGTAGCAAGCTTCTCGGGCGTGAGCAGGGATGTGTCAGGTTCTGCAGCCGCTGGTGCGGCGCCGCATGCCGAGAAATCCACGGAAGGCAGGGCCTTTATGAGCTCCTCAAGGTTTTCCTCTATCCTGTAAGGCATCGTATCCCTCCGACAAGTTATTTGCCCTTTGGGCATCTTATAGTTTATCACCGTAAGCAAAAGCGGGGGCAGAAAAGAGGACTCCTGGTTAGGCTTTTCAGCCGAGGATCCTAAGCCAAGGCTCATAAGTGGTGTATGCAGGGCCGAAGACTGACGAATAGAGGGCGTTTGCGCCTATTGAGTAGCCTCCGACGAAGGCTTTCACTGCACCCATACTGGACAATCTGACAAGACCCTCTGTCAATACTGCCCTTCCCAGGCCCATGCGCTGCTTGGAGGGGATGGTAGCGACCGGTTCGAAATATGCTGTCCTTGTGACATCGTCGAACCAGACAGTGCAGAACGAGCCTATGGAACCGTCAGGTGCCACTGCCACAAGGTCCAGGTCCCTTCTGTACAGCGGGGCCGTCTGGATGTTTCGATACCACGAGGGGTCATCCCGGTTCTCTGTGGCTATTGCAATGTCGCCGCCATGGAACCCAAGGCCCGATGCGTAGCACCTTTCAAGCAGCTCCAGGCCGTCTGCAAGCGCACGGACGACATAGCCGGAAGGAAGCGGGGAGGGCTCAAGTTTGGCAGGAAGCTCCTTCGCCCACTGATATTCCGCGGCACCCTTCCTGACATAGCCCCTCTCCTTCAGGATTCCGATGCGCAGTCCATTGTCTGATGGGGTCCAGACGTAGAGGGACCTGCCCTGCCCCTGGAGCTCCATAGACAGCGCGCGCTCTGCGTGGGATATCATCTCGGATTCAAGCTCGTAAGATTCGCAGCCCGGCATTATCATGATGTGCGCCTCGCCAGCGCCTCCGTCAGGAAGGACGAAGCCGACCATCCTGCCGCCTTCCTCCCAAATAGAGGTGACGTCGTTCAGCGAGACTTTCGCGCAGTTCATCATCGTATGCCATCGCGCATAGTCGAGCCTGGCCACATGCCAGCAACTTTCCGTCAGGCCATTTCTCAGCATACACTCTCGCAGGAAGGCCCTCATGCGCCAGAAATCGTCCTCGGACCTATAGGCTATCATAGTAGCTCCCATGTGACACCTCCGAAGAACTATCTAAGTTTGTCAGGGATCATCTGCTCGCATGGCACGCCCACCTGGCACTTGCCGCAGCCGTATCTTGGCCTGAAAGCTTCGAGAGTTCTGTCGAGGAAGGCTGAGCACTTTGCATGATCCTTTCCATGCTCGAGCGTAATCGCACCGGCGGGGCAATTGACTGCGCACCGTCCGCACATGGAGCAGTAATCCGTTATCCCGTTGTAATCCCGTACATCAGGTTCAAGCATCAAGCCGGTGATTATGCTCGCCAACCTGCCTGCGGAACCCCGTTTAGTGATAAGGCCCTTCGACAGCCCGAAGGTCCCAAGGCCGCAGATGAATGCCACATGCCTTTCGGACCAGGGGCTTGTGTAGGTCAGCCCGGGATGATGGGGGACCTTCTCTGATGTCTTTGACCAGAAACGCGCATCAAGCGACGGAACTACGCACCTGTTGCCGGAGCTTGCAAGCGTAAGCGCCAACTCAGCCATCAGCCTGTTTAT
>CAZHKX010000039.1:0-14030 GCA_964532805.1 uncultured Clostridia bacterium | reverse complement strand
GTTCGGCATCCTGGCGGCGGACGAAGCCCCCAAGATGGTACAGACGCAGACCCAGGCTCAGACCAAGGCAGCAGTCACCACCGAGGCCCAGTTTACATATAAGCATCCGCTGGAGATTCTGGCCGAGGTATCCGGAAAGACGGTGGACGAGCTTAGGACCCTGGTCGCAGGCAAGGGTGTATGGGCAGTGGTAGAGGAGCTCAAGGTGAAGGATGGCTTCACCAAGGCATTTACAGATTACAAGTATTCGCAGCTCGACTACATGGTAAGCCTCGGCAGGCTCACCAAGGAGCAGGCTGACGCATGGAAGGCCGAATTTGCCAAGAAGGTCGCGGCAGGCGAGCTCGGAAACGAATTCGCGGGAAGCTGCGGGCTGAACCTCGGGAAGGGCAACGGCCGCGGAATGATGGGCGGACGCGGACGCGGATGCGGCAGCTGCACGATGAACGGCGCTTCCGGCAACGGCTTCGGAGTGCAGTCCAACGCGCAGGGCAAGGGCATGATGGGCGGACGCTGGAACTAAGAGACAGGAATACGCAGGCAGGCGGCCGGATGCAGCAGTTGCGTCCGGCCCTTTTGTTAACGTTTTGTGAACATCGCCGAAATCGGGAACGCATGGCCGGGACCAGACGTAATAATAAGTGAACGGGCAAGAAACGGCAAAGCACCTCCGGGGGCCTTCCGGAAAAGGGACGGACAGAGCGAATACCATGAAAGGATGTGGTTCATGATTAGGAGTTTGAAGAAGTCAGACGGCGGATCAAGGCATACCGCATTTATCATGGCAGGAAGGCCCCGTTCACATAGATAGGAAAGCACAAGGTAATCGGTAGACAGCAGAGAAAACGCTTATGGGTTAACCAATTATCTGTTAGAGGATAGAGAAAGCGAAGGACCGCCAGGTGAGCATGGCGGTCCTTCATCATACCGGATACTCTTCTAGGCTGACTTCTTCCGCATCAGCCGCAGAACCGAAAGGGCGAAGAAGAGCACCCCGGACGCCGCGATGACTAGCACCATGGAGGGCACTTCGATCTGCTTTCCGTTAAGGTGCAGGGTGACGCCATAGATGCGGAGGAACTCGGATAGTATGTCAGGAGGAGCCCCTGCGAAGACCTTCTCGATTGCCCTTTCCATGTAGAACTGCCTCATTAAAGATGCCCCGTGGGTGGGCGGGATTATGAGCATCAACTGCTGTATGAACTTCGGAAGGACCCCAACTGGGACATAAACGCCTGTCACGAAGCCTATCATGGTCCCGACCAGGGTGCTGAAGGTCGAGAAGGAGGCGTTGGTCTTGAAGAAGGAGACCACCAGGAAATTGAATGATGAGAAGGCAAGGACGTTGAGCACGACGAGGCCCATCACCTTCGCGGCATTGATGAGGCTTATGAGCTCTCCTCCCCGCATGACTATGTATGCCTGGGAGATCACGAATATCAAAGCGCCGATGAATATGCCTATCACCCATGCTGAGAGTATGTAGCCTGCCACCAGCTGCCAGCGCTTCACCGGCGCCACCATGAAGTCCCTGTTTATGCCCTTGTCCTCGTCGTTCACGATGACTTCCAGGGCACCTAAGGTCGTCGTTACCGCGTTAGCCACAAGGACGCCCGCCATTATCCAGGTATCCGTGAAGAACCTTGCAAGGTTGGGGTCCGCTATGTGCTCTTTGATGGAGGAGACCATCGTGTCGCCCAGGAAGAGCACGTATAGCAGGATGATTATTATGACCGACAGGAAGGAGAAGAACACGGAGGTCTTGTCGCGCAAGAAGACCCTGATGTTCCTTCCCGCAAGCTTCAATGCTACGTTCATCTACTCCGCCTCCCCTTCCCTGATCTTCCTGCCTGTTATGGTGATGAAAACGTCGTCCATGTCGCCGCGCACTACCTCGAACCCCTTAAGCTCTTCGGTGAGCCTGCCAAGTATCGGCAGGGAGGAAAGGCTGTCCTTGAGCCTCACTTCGATGACATCCTGCTTCACCTCGAACTTCTCGCCCATGCCGTTTAGGGCTGCAGCCACCCTCGCAGTATCCTTAGGCATGAGCCTAATCCTGTCTGAGCTGTACTTAAGCCTGAGCTCGTCCGGCGTGCCCCTGGCGACTATCTTCCCGTGGTCGATGATCGCCACATCGTCGGCTCCTGCCGCCTCCTCCATGTAATGGGTCGTCAGGAAGACCGTGACGCCTTCCTTCTTCTTCAGGCCATCTATGGTCTCCCAGATCCTGGCCCTGGTCTGAGGGTCGAGGCCGGTCGTCGGCTCATCCAGGAAAAGCACCTTAGGCGTGTTCATGAGCGACCTTGCGATGTCAGCCCTTCTTCTCTGACCTCCAGACAGTTTGCCGTAAGGTCTGTTCAGATAATCCCCGATTCCAGTAATCGAAGCCACCTTCTCCAGCGTCGCCTGGACTTCAGAGGCGCTCTTTCCGTAGAAGGAGCCCCTCATCTGGAGGTTCTCCTTCACAGTGAGGAGCTTGTCCAGCGCCGAGTCCTGGAAGACTACGCCGATGTCCTGCCGGATCGACTCATCGGCCGAGCCGACTTGGTGTCCGAACACCTTCACGCTGCCTCCGGTCATGGACATTATGGTGCAGATGATGTTTATAGTGGTCGACTTGCCCGCGCCGTTGGGTCCCAGGAATGCGAAGAGCTTCCCCTCCTCCACGTCGAAGGAGATACCGTCCACAGCCCTGAGCTTGCCGTAGTCTTTTATAAGGTCTTTTACCTCAATGGCCTTTGACAATAGCGCCACCACCTTCTGTCTCATTTTGACGATAATATGATAGTCGAAAAAATCACTAATGATGCGATGAATCTGGAGTGGAAATAAAAAAAGACAAGCCGCGGCTCCTTTGTATTTGATGCCTTATTCGTCCATCCCCTTCTTGGCGATCCCCCTTATAATATTAGACATCGGATGAACGGGAGGATTGTCATGGCATCGAATGAAGCAAGGGGAAAGGCCTGGCTGATCTTCGCGGTGGGAGCCGCCTCGCACTTCGCCGTGATGTTCAACAGAGTGGCCGTGGGTCAGATGTTCCCGCAGCTGATGGCGGCATTCAATACGACAGGCGTGGGAGTGGCGGCGCTATCAAGCATCTATTACTACACTTATTCCCTCATGCAGGTCCCCGCCGGCGCGCTTGCCGACACGCTGGGGCCAAGGAAGCTCATGTCGGGCGGGATGCTCATAGGTGCCATAGGCTGGTTCATATTCGCCTCAGCCAGATCGCTTGCCGTCGCGTCTGCGGCAAGGCTCCTGGCGGGCTTCGGCCTTGCCGGCATTTTCCTCGGACTTCTGAAATCCATATCGATCTGGTTTCCTTCGAAGAGGTACGGCACGCTGACCGGCATCAGCACCTTCTTCGGAAATCTCGGTGTGGCGACGGCGATGTTCCCGTTCGTCATACTAGTCGGGGCGATAGGATGGAGGGCGTCATCTTACGCTGTGGCGGTGATTACGCTCTTGATTGCCGTGCTTATCTGGATTTTCGTTAGGGATGAGGGGCCGCACGGAAGCCTGAAGGAGGCAGGGGGCAGGCGGGCATCCTTAGGCTTCATGTTAAAGGGCACCTGGGAGATCTTCAGGTCCAAAGGCTCCTTGCAGCCTCTTTTTGGTTTCCTCCTCGTTTTCGGCGGCCTGCTCACATTCACGGGGCTCTGGGGCACGCCCTTCATGATGCAGGTGCATGGGATACCTCAGTCGGTTGCAGGATCGCTCATGGTCATCTCGACTGCTGGCGGGGCTACAGCCGCGGTGCTCGTGGGATGGCTTACTGATAGGAGCGGAAGGCCCAAGCTCCTGTTCTGCGTACTGGCTAGCCTGCAGATAGTCTCATGGCTAATCCTCCTGTACACGATGAGGATTGCGGGAACGGGGGCGGCTAAAGCGCTAATCGCAGTCGCCATGCTTCTCATGGGTTTCAGCAACTCGTCATTCCTGCCGGCATTCGTGGTCATCAGGAAATCTAACAGGCCGGAGGTATCAAGCCTTGCCCAGGGGCTCAACAACGCTTCAGGATTCGTAGGCGCGATTGCCATGCAGGCGCTGGTGAGCGCGGTCATGGACCGCCTCTGGAGGGGGGAGTACTTCTCCGAGGGAGTGAGGCTTTACTCCCGGAACGCCTACACTGCGGGCTTTCTCATCTGCCTCGGGGCTATTGGCCTTGCCGTAATATGCGGCCTTCTCATGCCTAAGGACGCTAAGGCATGATACCTGAGCCTGATTGCGCCATTAAGCTGGGTAAGCTTACATCCAGGCCCGCCTCGGAGCAGGACCTGCCCTTCATGCTGAGAACATACAGGCTGAACTTCGGCCAGATCATAGAAGAGGCCAGGGGCTGGGATGACGGCATCGAGGAGGGGCAGCTGAGAAGGGATATGAACTTGGCTCCGACTCTGATACTCCTATATGAGGGAGAGATGGCGGGCTTTCTGTCCTTCGAGGTATATGACGCAGTCTATATAAGGCACATAGAGGTGCATCCGGACTTCAACGGGCGCGGCATCGGCACTCTGGCCATAAGGTGGCTCGGACGGATAGGTGACGGCAAACCCATAAGGGTTGCGGTAACCGACGGAAACCAAAGGGGTATGGAGTTCTACACGAATATCGGGTTCAGGAAGGTCGGCGATGTGATCCTTCCGTTGCAAGGGAGCCGTGGGACCCAGATGCTCAGGAAGGCCCTGATGCAGCTTGATATCAAATAGGAGATGCCCGGGATTTGCCCGGGCATCCTGCATAATAAGGGACAGTGCTCTTTCTAGAACCACTTGTCGTCGTACTTGACGATAAGGGATTCGGCGAGCTTCCAGTACATGTCGACTGCCATGTTGCAGCGGGTGTTGGTGTAGTTCGTGAGGAACGAGACGGCAAGCGTCCTGTCCACCTTCATGAGGTCGGCCGCAATCTTCTCTATGGTCGGCTGGGCTGCGAACTGCTCAGCTTCGAAGGGGTCGCGCACCGCCCTTACGTCCTTGATAGCATCCTGGTATCTCTGGTTTACGAGGTTGTCCACGAAGTCGAAAGCCCACCACGCCGAGACCCTGTTGGTCATGCTGAACGTGGTCCTGTCATTTATGGCATAGGACTTAGGCAGGCTGCTTACTCCCGCATAGATCGGGACATACACCGAAGAGTCGGTGCTGTTAAGCCCGAACCAGCACAAGGTGCCGATCGCAGGATCCATCCAGCCTCTGGACTGAAGGATCGTGAAGTAGGAGCAGCCGGGTATCGATATGTTCCTTTCGGAAGGGGAGTCGACCAGCTTCTGGAACTCGGTGCTCATGTGCGGGGTGGCGAACGGGCTCTTCACGAAGCCGCCCTTTCCGTCCGGCACATACCAGTCGTTGAGGTTGCCCTTGTCATATGCGGTGCCCACATAGGTATCGCGGTATATCGCCATCATGTCCTGCACCGTTATCTTCTTCTCGGCCTTCACCGTGAAGGGGAAGCGGGAAGCGTTGGCATCAAGCTTAAGGGAAGGTGCGAAGGTCGACAGCACCCTCCATTCGCGCCTGCGGCTTCCCATCGAGGTGTTCTCGCCGTAGCATTCGTAGAACAGGAAGGGCTTGCCGCTCTTGGGATCCCACCAGCCCTTTTCGGTCGCATAGCTGAATACGTTGGAGGAGAACATGAAATTGTCGGGATCGTTCTCCTTGAGCTCGCCAATCCTGGGACGGTTCGCCGAGACGCCGATATGCCCTTCGGGGATGCGGACCGCCGCCCAGATGGCGCTCGTGTTGAGAGGGCCGGGAGGCAGGATCTCGAAATGCCACACTTCGTTCTGGTCGCCTACCGTCAGGCACTCTCCCGAGTCGCGGTAGCCGTACTTCTCGGCAAGCTCGCCCATGACCTTGATTGCCTCGCGGGCGGTCTTGGCCCTCTGGAGTCCCAGAATCTGAAGCATCTCGATGTAGAAGATGCCGTCAGTGGTCCTCAACTCGGTGCGCTGGCCGATAGTGGTCTCGCCCATTATCACCCCATGCTCGTTCATATAGGGGTAGGCTGCGTAGAAGTAGGTGTAAGTCTCCGGTACTTCCGGAATCTCGGCTAGGAGCTTGGGTTCCGCCCTGTCTGAATGCAGAAGGCCCGAATAAACCTTGAACGTGTCAGCAGCGGCGTGCTTGGCGCCGGGAACCACCCATGTGCGCGCATCATACCAGCCGTCGCAGGTATGGGCGGTCATCACGGAACCGTCTGCGGATGCCGATTTGCTTACTGGAATCGAAGTGCACGCCATGATAGGGGCCGCCAGCAGAATTACAGCGGCGATTGCTGCCGCTATTGCCAGGGTTAACCTGATCTTCCTCAACCTAGACACCTCCTCGTTCTTGGGTCCGTAGATGAAGTTCTTTATAGCTTTCCCCATCCCTGCCAGTTGCGGATAAATATACGAAATAAATCACAAAGTCCATCTATGCTAGGTTTTACCGATAACTTTGATACATTAATAATGCTGAAGAAAAATCCCCGACCATATAGAATAGAAGCTACAGGGAACTGAAGGGGCCGGCTGGTCCTGACGTACCCCATACAATAAGAGGGAGGGAAAACATTAATGAAGCTATTCGGCATCAGGCATGCGACCTTTGCGATCGCCCTCGCGGCGATCCTGCTGGCATCCGTAATACCCGCCATGGCTTGCACGTCCGTAGTGGTAGGCAAGCTGGCGTCGGCCGACGGTTCCGTAATGACCACCCATACCTGCGACGGCACCTATGAGTTCAGGATAAACGTCGTGCAGGCAAAGGACTGGGCAGCAGGCTCGATGAGGCCTACGATCAAGGGCGGAGGAACAGGCGCACACGTCCTTGACACCAAGCAGGTCGGAGAAATTCCCCAGGTTGCGCATACCTACAGGTACTTCGACATAGCTTATCCCTTCGCAAACGAGAACTCCGTAATGATGGGCGAGACCACCATCAGCGGCAGGCGCGAGCTCAGGAATCCCGAAGGAATGTTCGAGATCTGGGAGCTGCAGCGCATAGCCCTAGAGCGCGCCAAGACCGCCCGCGAGGCCATCCAGATCATGGGTTCCCTTGCTGAGAAGTACGGCTATGGCGACGGCGGCGAGTGCCTCACCGTCATCGACGGCAACGAAGCGTGGTTCTTCGAGATCTACGGCGCAGGCCCCCTTGAGAAGGGTGCCATTTGGGCAGCCCAGAGGGTCCCTGATGACCAGATAGCGGTCTCAGCCAACAGGTCCAGGATCGCCATCATCAAGGAGAACGACCCGAACAACTTCATGTACTCCCCGAACGTCTTCACCTATGCCAAGGAAATCGGCTGGTGGGATCCCGCCAAGGGACCCCTGCACTTTGCCAATGTCTATGGCTACAAGGACTCCGTTTACAACACCCGCCGCGAGTGGAGGGCGATGTCCCTTCTGGCGCCGTCTCTTAAGCTCGACCCCTGGGCCATCGAGTATCCTTTCTCTATAAAGCCCGACAAGAAGGTGACCGTGCAGGATCTCATGACAATCAAGCGCGATTACTATGAGGGAACCGACTTCGACCTCACCAAGGGACTGGCAGCAGGCCCGTTCGGCAACCCTAACAGGTATGCGACACCCGCGACCCTAGGCGAGTGGGAGCGCGCGATCTCGATGTTCAGGTGCTCTTACGTAACGGTCATGCAGGCCCGCGCGTGGCTGCCTGCTCCGATGAGCGGAGTGATCTGGTTCGGCGAGGACGCCCCCCACAGCACCTGCTTCGTACCCTTCTATGCAGGCGCCACCTCCGTTCCCGCGGCATTCACGGTCGGAAGCCGTGCAAAGCTTGACAGGAATTCGGCATGGTGGGCATTCAACCTCGTATCCAACTTCGCAGACCTCAAGTTCTCGCACATGATAAAGGACATCAAGGCCCTTGCATCCAAGTTCGAGGGAGAAGCCCTCGCGATGCAGCCGGTAGTCGAGAGCGCGGCCGCCGAGCTATACAAGGTTGATCCCAAGCTCGCGATGAGCTTCCTCGAGAACTACACCAACTCCCATGCTCAGAAGGTAGTTGACGCATGGTGGCAGCTGTTCGATGACCTGGCAGTCAAGTACCAGGACGGATATATCGGCCTCAAGACGGCCGGTTATCCGGACGAGTGGCTCAAGGCAGTAGGCTTCAGCAAGATAGTAAGACCCGTAAAGTAAACACCGTTACCAAGCATAGCAAAAGGGGCCCGGCGAAAGCCGGACCCCTCTTTTTGCCTCAGATATGTTACTTGGCCGGAAGCGGCGCGATGAGCCCGTCTACTCCTGACATTGCGCATATCGTCATGAAGCCTACCTGCAAGGCCTTCCATGCGCCTGCCGGGTTCCAGGTCTCAGTCGGCGAATGGTTGCCGGTGCTGCTTCCGCCCGCGCCGATGCATATCGACGGATAGCCCTTGTATACGGACCAGTTGATGTTCGTGCTGGAGGCATCGGTAAGCGCCGGTGTATAGCCGAAGAGCACGTTGCTCTGCCAATGCGCCTGTATAAGGCCTATATTGGGATCCTGCTCGCCTGCGGGCCTGTCGCCTACCATGGTGGTCTTGACAGTGATGGTGTTGGGCTTGCTCCACCTGGCGTTCTCTGCATCTGCCCCCTTCTGGAACAGCGGCATTATCGTCGATTCGAGGGTGAGCAGGTTCGCCATAAGGTTGGATCTCATGTCAAGCTGCAGCTGGCAGCCTGCGGCGATGGAGTTGATGGAGGTTCCGCCCGATATCATGCCAACCGTGAAGGTCGTCTTGGGGCCGGCGGGGACCTGCACGTCGCCTACAAGGGCGATTGCTCGTCCAGCAGCGTGTATCGCGCTGGGAAGCCCGAATGCTCCGAAGCTGTGTCCGCCGGGGCCCATGAAGTCTATGAAGTACCTGTGGCTTCCGGTGCAGAGGTAGGTGATCCTCTCAGGACCGCCTCCCTCGAAGTCTATTACCGCTACCACGCTCTTGCCGATGGGATGGTTTTCGTTGAGGAATGCCTTCATGCCCTTTAGGTCGCCTAATCCCTCTTCACCAACCGTGCCTACGAATACTATGTCGTAGACCGGTTTGATCCCGTTCTTCACGAACGCTCTGATGATGGAGAGGACGCCGCCTAATGCTGAGGTGTCGTCACCGATGCCGGGAGCATAGATGACGCCCTTGTCGTCCACTTTAACCTCTTTCACGGTTCCGAAATCGAACACCGTGTCAAGGTGCGCGTCGACGAACACCACAGGCCCCTTGACCGTGCCGGGGAGTATGCCCCAGCAGTTCCAGGACTTTTCGTCGATTGTTACGTCGCTAAGACCGGCTTCCTTCAGAAGCTTAGCGTAAGCGCGGCTTCTTGCCTCCTCCTTATGGGAGGGTGCTTCGATAACCACGAGGTCCTTCACGAACTGGACCCTCTGGTTATGGTCCGCCTCCAGAAAGCTTATTGCTGCCTTAACCTTGGGATCTGCGGCCAGCTTGGCCATGGTGTCAGTGGTCGTCTTGGATATTACTGGGGTTGGGGCTGCGATTGCTGCTGAGCACATTGCGAGGGCCAGTGCCGTTGCGATGAATAGCATGACGATCCTCTTCACTCAACTCATCCCTTTCCCGCCGATTGACGACCTTTCGCGGTCGCTGAGAAAGCATTCGTGCGGGGCAGCCTGCTTCCTGCAAGAAAGGGATTGTTCAAGGAAAAAACCAAGAGGAGGCAGGATATTCCCCCTCGCTACAGCTCAGCTGTCCTCCCGGGCTGAAGCGTCTTGGACAGCGCCAATACCACGATCGCCACTATGCCTGCGGAAAGGCCGTTGTTGTAGAGCATCAGGCCTCCGTGTATAGATGAGCACTTAGTTACGACGAACAGGTGCAGGAAGCCTGCAAGAAGCCCATATCCGGGCCCCAGCCTGTCAGAAAGGGGGCACAGGCCGGTCACGAACAGGGCTCCCATGGCGATTGCCGGCGTCAGCTCATAGCTTGAGACGTAGAATGCTATAACGTATCCAGCCATTAAGGTTACCATCGCAGCTGGCTTCTTGGCTGAAGCCGCCCATCCTGATACAGCGATTATCGTGCCCAGCAGGGGGCCTGTTAAAGGTGCCCTAAGGACAAGCCAGGGGACAAGGACCAGGATGAAGCCGACAAGCGAGAAGTTCAGCAGCGTGCCGCCCAACCCGCCGGTAGCAAGGTAATCCGCTCCCTCGCACTTGCATGCGGCAATCCTCCTCAGGCCATCCAAGGAGGTTCTGCCTTGTACCAGCCCTGCCATGCCAGCCAGGGCGAAGAAGGCGGCAAGAGCTGCATATGACCAGGATGGATAACTGACGGTGGGGCCGGCGCATGCATCGAGCGCAAAGCCCGTCCCGCGCAGCACCTCGGCCGCAACTGCAGTTATCATAGTGCAGGCGAACGCCGTATTATAAAGGTTCAGGTTCCTATATGCCCTCTTTGTTATAGCGGCCATCTCGGGCAGAAGGAATCCGGCGGCAAGCCCTGCCAGGACTGCCACGGGCCAGCCGCCCGGGGTCGAATAAGCGATGTATGATACCATGGGTCCCATGCATGTACCGAAAAGGGCGGTGGTGATGTCCTCGAAGGGGCGCTTCCGCATGACGAAGTTCCTTATTATCGTCCCGGCTATTATGATGATGCCTGTAAGGGGGGTCTTGCCGAAGAAGGCGAACCCTGCGCACATCGTCACCGCAGCAAAGGAAATCCCTGTATACTGGCCGGATGCGTAGATGAAGGCTGAAGCGAGCAACCCCATCAGCCCGGCATTTAGGAAGGCCGCCGCAATATCTCCGACATAAGAGAAGTCGGTAAGAAGGATCGCAGGATTAGTGAGGATGCTTAAATACCCTTCCGCAATCCCTTCGGAAAAGGCCAGTGCCGAAAGCGCCATGGCGGCTGAAAGGCCCAATCCCATGAAGAAGAGGCCTGAAGGCTTCTGCCTTGCTGATATAGGTGCGAATCCCATCTGCCACCTCTAAAAAAGCCCGGCCTCGCAAGCCGGGCGTCATCGCCTTGTTGAGCAGCTTATCAGCCCTGCTTCTTCGCCCTTGCCTCGAAATATTTCAGGGCCTGGTCCGGATACAGGGCATAAGACAGGGCGTCCTCTAACGTCCCGTTGAAAGGCTTGACGGCCTCCATGCACTTCTCCATCTCCAGAGGAAGCTTCGGCCTTTCGTCAAGGACCTTCTCGTCGCCGATGGCCAGCTTCTGCACCTCCGGGTTGATGGAGCCAGCGGGCTTTCCGTATTCGCCCTTTATGTATGCCTTGACTTCCTTGCTTATCATCTTGTAGCGCTGGCCGGTCATCACGTTCATGCTGGCCTGTACTCCTACGATCTGGCTCATCGGGGTCACCAGCGGCGGGAAGCCGAGGTCCTCCCTGACTGCCGGGACTTCCGCAAGAATCGTCTCAAGCTTGTTCAGGCTGTTGCTCTGGGTCAGCTGCGCCCTGAGGTTAGATATCATGCCGCCGGGTATCTGATAGTTGAGGACGTCCGTATCGACGGTCCTGGGTGCCGCGACGCCGGGATTGGCTGCGGCTATCTCCTCCTGTATGGACTTCAGAAGCTGGGCTGCGGGCCTTATCTTCCTTACGTCCACTCCGGTGTCGTACTTGGTGTCCTTGAAGGAGACTATCATGGTCTCGTCAGGCGACTGGGAGGACCCCATGGCCACTGTCGAGACGGCGCAGTCTATTACGGAGGCGCCTGCCTCCACGCCCTTCATATAGGTCATGGATGACATGCCGGAGGTGTAATGGGAGTGTATCTGGACAGGAAGCCCGACTTCTGACTTCAGCGCCGCCACCAGGTCATAGCATGGGTATGGGGACATGATGCCAGCCATATCCTTTATGCATATGCTGTCTGCGCCAAGATCGGCGAACTTCTTCGCATACTCCACGAAGCCCTTCGTGGTATGTACCGGGGATATCGTGTATGAGAGAGCGCCCTGTAGGTGCGCTCCGGCCTTCTTCACCGCTTTGGCTGAGCGCTCGACGTTCCTGATGTCGTTTAGGGCATCGAAGACGCGGACTATGTCTATTCCGTTCTCGACGGACTTTTGCACGAACGTGTCGACCACGTCGTCGGCATAAGGCCTGTATCCCACCAGGTTCTGCCCTCTGAGGAGCATCTGCATGGGGGTGTTCTTTATGACGGAGCGAAGAAGCCTCAGCCTCTCCCAGGGATCCTCACCCAGGTATCTCAGGCAGGTGTCGAAAGTGGCGCCTCCCCAGACTTCCATGGAGAAGAAGCCGACCTTGTCTAGGTATGATGCGATTCTTAGCATCTGCGGGGTAGTCATCCTCGTCGCGAATAGGGACTGGTGAGCATCCCTAAGCGTAGTGTCCATCACGCCGACAAGGCGTCCTTCGGGCAGCTTTGCCTCCCTGATCATAGATACCACCTACTTCTTCTTTATTTCAATGAAACAATTATACATTAAGGGGCGGCGCAGTTGCAGTACCGCGGGAAGTGCAGGCCCACAAGAAAGACCCCCCGATGCTGGAAGCCTTTCATCAATTGGAGGTGCAGGCGTTTTCGTTTACAGACAGATGAGATCTTGAAATTTGCTGAGGATCCTCAGCTTATGCGACTATCAGCGCTATCTTCGCTAGAGACAGCAGCCTAGTCGGGCATCTTGAAGACATGCTGATGAAAGAAGCCGGAAACCTATACATCAGTGACAGACTTACAGGCGCCGTAGTAGGTCAGCGGCCTTTCGGGGGCAGCAGAGGGTCAGTGGCCAACGATAAGGCAGGAAGCCCGCTTAACCTACTCAGGTTGGTATCGCCACGTACTGATGTGACCCCCTAGAAAGAGCCAAGAGAAGCTTGAGGAAAACGGTAGAATTTAATGGGGGGGTATTACGATATGGGAAAGCAGAACTACACGCCGGAGCAGATAATCGTAAAACTAAGAAGTATAGAAATCCTATGCAATCAGGGTAGAACGGTAGCAGAAGCTGTACGCCAAGAGGGGATATCCGAACAAACATACTACACTTGGCGAAAGAAGTACGGCGGGATGAACGTATCGGATGCTAAAAGGCTGAAGGAACTCGAAAAAGAAAACGCCAGGCTTAAGAGACTTGTAGCTGAGCTAAGCCTGGACAATGCGATATTGAGGGATGTGAACTCAAAAAACTTCTAAGCCCGGTAAAGCTAATGGCAGCTGTCGAATACGTCATCAACGAACATGGCGTGGCGGAAAGACGAGCTTGCCGGGTGTTGCACGTCGGTAGGACTGCCTTCCGTTACGAAACCGCGAAACGTCCGGATGAGGATGCCCTAAAGGCTCGTATCATAGAACTGGCCTGCAACTTCGGGAGAGTCGGCTACAGGATGGTGACGCACATCCTCAGGAATGAAGGAAGCAAGGTCAACCACAAGAGAGTGGAGCGTATCTGGAGGGAAGAGGGCCTGAAGTTACCCAGAAAGCAGAACAAGAAACGAAGGCTTTGGCTTACAGACGGCAGCTGCATCAGGTTGCGGCCTGAGCACAGGAACCACGTATGGAGCTATGATTTCGTGGAAGACAGGACTGCGGATGGACGCAGGATCCGCTTTCTGAACATAATCGACGAGGCAGAGCGTGAATGCTTGGCCTGCATACCCAAGAGAAGCTGGAGACACGAAGATGTAATAGAGGTCCTGTCGGATCTTATGGTCACAAGGGGATGCCCGGAGTACATAAGAAGCGATAACGGCAGCGAGTTCACAGCTAAAGTGCTAAGGGAATGGTTAGCCGGTATTGGTGTCATAACGACATACATAGAGCCCGGCAGCCCATGGGAGAATGGCTATTGCGAGAGCTTCAATGCCCGCATGAGGCAGGAGTTCCTGAACGAGGAGCAGTTCGGCAGCCTGTACGAGGCGAAAGTGCTTTCACTGAGGTGGAAAGACTACTACAACAGGGTACGGCCTCATAGCAGCTTAGGGGGCAAGCCGCCAGCACCTCAGACCCTCATTCCAGCCTTCGCTTGATTATCTACTGGCAAATTCATTCGGGATGGAAGGTTAACCATTATCGAGGTCGAAAACTAACATTCAGATTGGTACTGGGGAT
>CAZHKX010000038.1:0-14082 GCA_964532805.1 uncultured Clostridia bacterium | reverse complement strand
GACTTGCCGCCCGGAGCATGTAAAATTAAGTTAGCGTTATATAAGTGGTTGAATAATCAACCAATTCAAGAAGGGGGATCAACATGAAGAGAATCCTGGCGTTGGCAATCATGACAGTGGTCATCGCATCATTGGCAGTTAGCGCAGCCACGACCAAGCTCTCCTTCTGGGAGCAGGACGACCCGTCCGCCCAGGTGGTGATGGATGAGCTAATCGCCCTGTTCGAGAAGGCTAATCCCGATGTGAAGGTCGAGAGGTCCCATTTCGAGACCGAGGACCTGAGGAAGAACTTCATGGCAGCTGCCATCGGCGGCTCGGGACCTGACGTAATATTCGGGCCCAATGACAACCTCGGCGTTTTCGTCCCCGGCGGCTTCATCCTCTCGATGGAGAAGGTGTATGGCAAGGACGCGCTAGTCAAGAAGTTCGATGCCAATGCGCTTGAAGCATCCATGTATGAGGGCGAGATCTTCATGCTGCCGGACCGCAACGGCAACGAGCTCTGCCTCATCTACAACAAGAAGCTCGTAACTACCGCACCCAAGACCATGGAAGAGCTCATCGCGACCACCAAGAAGCTCCAGGCTGAGAAGAAGGTCGAATACGGCCTCGCATTCAACACCGTCGAGCCGTTCTTCGTCGTGCCTTTCCTCAGCGCCTTTGACACCTTCGTGCTCGCTAACCCCTCGTCCGAGAAGAACGCGAAGCCCACGCTGGATAATGCCGGCATCGGCAAGATGTTCGGATACCTCAAGGGCCTTATGGACGACAAGGTAGCTGCCCGCGGGGTCGACTACGGCGCGGCCGAAGGCCTCTTCAAGGAGGGCAAGGTAGCGTTTCTGATCAACGGACCCTGGTCGTTCGCCAGCTATGTAGACGGCGGAATGAGCATCGGCATAACCAGGATCCCGTCCGTCGCAGGCAAGTATCCCAGGTCGTGGACGGCGGTCAAGGGCTACAACATCTCGGCAAGCACCAAGAACCTCGAGCTCGCCAAGAAGTTCGTTGACTTCATGACCAGCGCCGAGGCCCAGATCAAGCTGGTGCCCGCCCACAACCAGATACCGACGGTGCCCGCAGCGATGACAAGCCCCGTAGTGAAGAACAACCCGCTTCTAGCCCAGCAGGCCGAAGCAGTCCAGTTCGGCATCCCGATGCCGGTAGTGCCCCAGATGAGGGCATGCTGGGATGCGCTGAAGGCAGTGCAGGCTGACGTGTTCTCCAACCAGCTGAAGGCCGACGAGGCCCCTGCCAAGGCGCAGAAGCTGGCACTCGATGCCCTCAAGCAGATGGGAATAACCGTCAAGTAAGCGAAGACTGATGCATTAATCGCTCAAGGTCCTATGGGAGAGGGGCTTTCCCGAAAGTCCCTCTCCCATCCGCACATAAAGCCTGGGGGGTTGTCATCATGCAAAGCAAGAGGAAGGGAAAGTCTTACGAGCTTGCCAGGCCCAGATGGTACGTCCCGCTTCTGTTTCTTTTCCCGGCCATCGCGCTTCTTGTCGCTATGGTCGCATATCCCCTTTACTATGAGGTGGACATATCGTTCAGGCAGGTGACTATCTTCAACCTGAGAAGCGGGGTGTATCCCTGGATCGGGCTGACCAACTACCGGGACATGTTCTCCGACCCGATGTTCTATTCGACACTGCTCAGGACGATAGTCTGGACATTCGTGAACGTGGTGTCGCACGTCGGCCTGGGCTTCTTCCTTGCCATGATATTAAACAGGAAGCTTCCCGGGAAGTCGATAATAAGGGTGCTCCTGATACTGCCCTGGGCTGTGCCGCAGTATATAGCCGCGATTGCGATGAGGAACCTCTTCAACGAGATGTACGGGCCGGTGAACCTCATCTTGAAGGCGCTGTTCGGCGAGGGCGCTATGGTGATGTGGCTCAGCAACCCCAGAAACGCGTTCGTCGCCGCAATCATAACCAACATCTGGCTCGGCGTGCCCTTCATGATGATGACCTGCCTGGGAGGCCTGCAGTCCATTCCGCAGGAGCTCTATGAGGCGGCGGACATAGACGGGGCGGGCTGGTGGCAGAAGACCAGGAACGTCATCCTTCCACTGATGAAGCCGGTACTCACCCCGGCGATCGTCCTGGGCACCATATGGACATTCAACATGGTGAACGTAATCTACATCCTGACCTACGGCTCCACGCATGAGGCGGCCCAGATCCTTGTATCCATGATCTACAAGAGGGCATTTGAGTTCTTCAGGTACGGCTACGCCGCGGCGATGTCGGTTGTTGTGTTCATAATACTCGTCAGCTTCTCGAGCGTGTTCATACGCGCCCAGAAGCTCGAGGACTAGGAAGGAGGACGCGGGTATGGCAATAAGCTGGAAATCCAGGCTCAAGGAGCACTTCGAGAAGAACGATTCCTGGGGTAAGATCATAGCGATCTACCTGTTCCTCCTTTTGTGCTGCTTCATAACGGTGTATCCGATAAGCTTCATCTTCACCATCTCGCTGAGGCCGGGAAACCAGCTCTTCTCGACATCTCTTAAACTCATCCCGGACAATGCGACGCTTAAGAACTATGTTGACGCATTTGTGAAGTACCCCATGGCGAAGTGGATGCTCAACAGCCTGTTCGTGAGCACCGTGACTGCGGTCTTCGCGGTCATCATATCCGTGAACGCCGGCTATGCTTTCTCAAGGTACAGGTTCTGGGGCAGGAAGTTCGGAATGACGCTGCTTCTTGTGACGCAGATGTTCCCGGCGCCCATGCTCCTGCTTCCCGTGTACCTAATGCTGGTCAAGCTGAAGCTTACCAACAACTACCTTGGCCTCATACTCTGGTATGTCGCGACGGCGATACCGTTTAACATCTGGCTTATGAAGGGCTACTTCGACACGATACCCAAGTCCCTTGAGGAGAGCGCCTTCATAGACGGCGCCAGCGTGCTGAGGACATACTGGTCGATAATCCTGCCGCTTGCCAAGCCCGCGGTGGCCCTGTGCGCCCTGTTCGCCTTCATGGGCGCGTGGTCTGAGTTCATAGTGGCGAGGATACTCATCACGGACAGGAGCATGCTGACCCTTCCGATAGGCCTAATCGCCCTACAGGGGTCGTTCTCCACGGAGTGGGGTATCTACTCCGCAGCAGCGCTGGTTACCGCGATACCGGTGACCGTCCTGTTCATATCCCTTTCGAAGTACCTTGTAGGAGGACTGACGATGGGAAGCGTGAAGGGTTGATCGGAAGGTAAGTTCAAACCAATGCCGCCCGTTTCGGGGCGGCATTGTCGTTTATTGACCTTCTGCTTGTATTATAGCTGTCCGCTTCACCTCAGCTTCAGGATTAGAGCCGAGCTCGCCGGCGCCGTCAGCACTATGGCGCCTTCGCGTATCTCTCCTTTCAGGCCGCTTCCGAACAAGTCCTCATATGTGGAGAGGCCCTCGGAGGAGGGGAGGTTCAGGGTGAACTCCCTTGCCTCCTGCCTTAGGTTCAATAGCAGGACGATGGAGGCGCCACCGAGCCTCCTTTGATAGCTGAAACCTCCGGAACCGACGTTGATCAGCGTGATGTCGCCGTAGACGAGCTCTGGGTTGTCCCTGCGAATCGCAGTCAGCCTGCGGACCGCTTCTGTGGCATCATTCTCCTCGAAGACCATGTCCCTTCGGTTGTCAGGGTCATTGCCGCCAGGCAGCGCCACCTCGGTGCCGTAGTACACGATGGGTATGCCGGTATAGGTCATGACGACTGCCAGGGCCTGCTTCAGCTTCGGGACGGGATCGTCAAGGCGGTGGATAAAGCGCTGCACGTCGTGATTGTCCAGGAAGGTGCCCATCAGCTGCCTGTTGGAGTAGGACCTGCCCGCGTTCACGGCGTTCCAGAGCCCGATTGAACCTTCATCCCTTGCTATGGAGTTGTTTATGCCGTAATACATGGGGAAGTCGAGGAAGCCATCTATACCGGTCCCGGAGTAGCTTTCGATGAAGGGGGCCCTGCTGTCGAATATCTCGCCTATCATGTAGAAGTCCGGGTACTCCTTCTTGATAGCTTCTGTGAATGCCAGCAGGTACTCTTTCTGGACGTGCTTGACCGTGTCCAGCCTGAAGCCGTCTATGCCCGTCTCCCTGATCCAGAACTTGGCCATGTCGATTAGGTATGCCATGACCTCCGGATTCGACTGGTCGAAGTCGGGAAGGCCCGCAAGCCAGCCGTTTTCCACCTGAGACTGGTTGTTCCAGTCGTCTATCGAGGCCCTCCTGTGGAACCACTCCGGCTTGTCGTAGACATAAGGGTGGAGAGATCCGGTGTGGTTTATCACAAGGTCCATGATGACCTTCATGCCCATGCCGTGGGCTTTCGCCACAAGCGCCTTCAGGTCATCCATGGTGCCCAGATGCTCGTCCACTGTGTAGAAATCTGTGGCCCAGTAGCCGTGATATCCTCCGGACTGGTTGTCGACTACGGGAGTTATCCAGATCGCCGTGAAGCCTAGCGACCTGATGTAGTCCAGCTTCTCTATTATCCCGGCGAAGTCGCCGCCGTGATAACCGGATATGTCCTTCTTGTTCACGAACGCCTCGTTCGGCGCAGCGTCGTTGAACCTGTCCGTCATTATGAAATAAATCATGTCCGTCGGGCCGATGGGCTCAACCGCCAGGGTTGGAAATGATAGAATCGCAATAAGGGCGGACAGCAAAGCCATGGCAGCCAGGGACCTGGTCCTCATGGGGATCACCTCCATTATGGCGTCTAGACAATTATAACATCATGCATATATTCAACAGAATCAGGAGGGTTGCGCATGCGCAGGAAGGACAGGCTCATCGAATCAAAAGAAGAGGTGGAGCAGGTGCTAAGGGAGGAGGAGCTGGGGTATCTAGCTACATGCGGCGAGGATGGACTGCCCATGGCGACTCCTGTGAACTACATCTATGAGGACGGCAGGATCATATTCCACTGCGCGCTTGCCGGAAGGAAGCTGGACAATATCAAGTCAAACCCGAAGGTGGGATTCACGGTGACAAGGGATGTCGAAATCGACAGGGCCGAGATGACCACCTACTACACCTCCGTCATGGCGGAGGGCGAGGCGAGGATCATCGAAGAGCCGGAAGAGAAGAAGGCGGCCATCGCGGCTCTCACGCTGAGGCTTGCCGGACCGGGCGAAGCATGCAGCGACAGCGACGGCAGGAGGACTTGCATGGTAGAGATACGGGTGGATGCATTGTCCGGAAAAAGGAACAGGCGCAGGCAATAGCAAGGCATGCCCCTTCGTGATAATCTGAATTACGGAATATGAGATTTCGGAGGTATGAGGGATGAAGCTTGCAGAGAGAATCAAGAGGTTGGGCACGGAGAATGCGTTCACTACCCTTGCGAAGATAAACAAGCTGCGCGCAGAGGGAAAGGATATAATCTCTTTCAGCATCGGCGAACCCGATTTCGACACCCCGAGGAACATCATAGACAAGTGCCATGAGGCGCTTGAGAAGGGCATGACACACTACACCGGTTCCCAGGGCATGCCCGAGTTCAGGAAGGCAGTAGCCGGCTACATATCGAGGACGCGCGGAATCCCCGTGCTGCCTGAGGAGGTAGTCGCGGTGCCCGGCGGCAAGCCGATAATCTTCCACTCCATCCTCGCCTGCGTGGACGAGGGCGATGAGGTGCTCTACCCCAATCCCGGCTACCCCATCTATGAGTCGGTGATAAACTTCGTAGGGGCTAAGGCCGTGCCTTACCCCATCCTCGAGGACAGGAGCTTCTCCGTGGATGTGGACATGATAGAGAAGCTTATCACGCCCAAGACGACCTTCATGGTCATTAACAGCCCCCACAACCCCACAGGCGGCTCGATTCCCATGGAGGACCTGGAGAAGATCGCAAAGCTCTGCATAAAGCATGACATAATCGTCCTCTCCGATGAGATATACTCGAGGCTCATCTTCGGCGGAGGTGAGCACGCCAGCATCGCTTCATTGCCCGGCATGAAGGAGCGCACCATAATACTCGACGGCATGTCCAAGACGTATGCGATGACTGGCTGGAGGCTCGGCTACGGAGTGATGCCGGTCAAAATCGCCGAAGCAGTCACACAGCTCGTGACGAACGACGAGTCCTGCACCACGACTTTCGTCCAAGTCGCCGGAATAGAGGCCCTCGAAGGCTCGCAGAAGGGCGCCGACGACATGAAGGAAGTGTTCGCGAAGCGCCGCGAGATAATAGTCGAGGAGCTTAGGAAGGTACCGGGCTTCACCTGCCATATGCCCAAGGGCGCTTTCTATGTGTTCCCCAATGTCACCGAGGCATGCAGGAAGCTCGGTTTCGCTGACGCAAAGGAGCTGGCTGACAAGCTTCTGTACGAAGCAGGGGTCGCAGTGCTCGCAAGGACCGCCTTCGGAAGGAAGAACGACGACGAGGACCAGGAGTACATCAGGCTCTCCTACGCCACATCCACCGAGAACATCATGAAGGGCGTGGCAAGGATAAGGGAGTACATATCGGCCAGGATATAGCACTATAAGCGATGATTGAGGGCCGCCGCAAGGCGGCCTTCTTCGTTAAGCCGGCAGCCCTGCCGATATGATATAATCACATAATCATAGCAGCGATTTCACGAGGTATGTTCATGTCTAAGAGCAACATCCGCGATTTCACGCAAGGAAGCATAGCAACACATCTTATCGCCTTCTCCACACCCATGCTGCTTGGAAATGTGTTCCAGGCGCTTTACAGCACGGTCGACAGCTTCTGGGTGGGCCGTTATCTGGGACCGGAGGCGCTTGCGGCTGTCTCGGTGAGCTTTCCGATCCAGTTCGCGCTAGTATCGCTTGCCATAGGCCTTACGATAGCTACAACCACGCTCATCTCCCAGAGCTTCGGGGCGAGGAACTACCCCGAAATCGCCCACATCTCGGCGAACACGCTGACATTGCTTGGGCTGCTGGGCTTGATATTCGCGACTGGGGGCTTCCTGTTCAGAGGGGCGCTCATCGACCTCGTCGGTACCCCGGACAACATCAGGGCGCAGGCGGTCTCCTATCTTGGAGTCTGCGCGCTGGGCTTTCCTGTAGTCTACATCTACAACGTGGGAGGGGCGATCCTGCGCGGCCTGGGTGACTCCAGGACCCCGCTCAACGCGCTCATAGTGGCCACCGTCACCAATATCATCCTTGACCCGATTATGATATTCGGATATGGCCCGTTTCCTAAGATGGGGGTCGCGGGCGCAGCCCTGGCGACGATAATCGCACAGGCGATCGCCTCGGCGGTTGTGCTGGTAAGCGTGTTCAGGACGATATCCTTCAAGAGGAACTGGAAGGATTTTCTCAGCCTCGACAGAAAGATTACTATACAGAGCTTTAGAATCGGCCTGCCCTCGGCGGCGCAACAGACGCTGGTATCGTTCGGGGCGATGGCGGTCGTGTCGATAGTCAACGGCTTCGGGTTCATGCAGGCCGCAGTCCTCGGAATCGGCAACAGGCTCGACCAGTTCACCCTGATGCCTGCGATGAGCATAAGCACTGCGGTTAGCGCGCTTGTCGGGCAGAACCTGGGGGCCGGCAAGGTGGAAAGGGTCAGGGAGACTGTAAGGACCGCAAACAAGCTCTCCCTTGGGATTGCCCTGTGCACCTTCGCAGCCATGCAGCTTCTGCCCAGGCAGATCTTCTCGGTGTTCAGCAAGGAACCGCAGCTGCTGGACTTCGGCGTGACCTACCTGCGGTATGTGTCGATAGTCTATGTGCCCATGTCCCTGCATTTCGTCCTCCAGGGCGTGATGAGGGGGGCGGGAGACACGATACCTCCCATGCTTATCGCGCTCGGCGCGCTGTGGCTGGTGAGGGTGCCGGCGGCGCTGCTTCTGTCGAAGATGCCGGCTTTGGGAGTAAGCGGAGTCTGGATGGCGTTTCCGATAAGCGGTTTCATTACATTGCTTCTGAACTACATCTATTACCGAAAAGGCAAGTGGGCGAACAGGAAGATAGTGGGCAGGATGTCAGTCCAGGCCAGCCTGGATGAGCTTTAAGGAGGATAGCCTATGGGCAGCGAGATGAAGAGCATTCCCCTTCGCAATGAGGTGCCAACCGAGCTTAAGTGGAGGCTAGAGGATCTTTTTGAGACCGACGAGGCCTGCGAGAAGGACATGGAGAGGGCAAGGGAGCTTGCCAAGAAGCTTGAAGGATTCAACGGGAAGGTCGGAGGATCCGCCGCTTCCCTGAAAGGCTGCATTGAGACGGCCCTTGAGCTTGGCGATATCGTCGAGGCGTGCTTCACATACTCGAAGATGAGGCAGGACGAGGACACATCTGTAGCCAAATACCAGGACCTGCAGGGGAGGGCGTCCGCCCTCGCGGTCTATGTGCGCAGCATAAGCGCCTTCTTCGAGCCCGAGGTGCTGGCGATTCCTGCCGACAGGCTGGCCGCATACTTCGCCGAGGAGCCCGGGCTTAAGGGATATGAGCACCTGATAGACGACGTGATCAGGAAGAAGGCCCATACGCTGAACTCCTCGGAGGAGAGGATCGTCGCCATGGCCTCGGACGTCGGCAGGGGGGCAAGCAACGTATACACGATGCTCAACAACGCCGACATACGCTTCCCTGAGATAGAAGGCGAGGACGGCAGCAAGGTGGAGCTTACCAAGGGCCGCTATATAACATTCATGGAGAGCAGGAACAGGAAGGTCAGGGAAAGCGCGTACAATGCGATGTACGACTCGTACGGCTCCCTGATAAACACCATCGGCGCCAACCTCGACTCGGAGGTCAAGAAGAACATATTCAACTCGAAGGTGAGGGACTACCCGAACGCCCTTGCATCGTCCCTGGACAAGAACAACATACCTGTGGGTGTGTACGAGAACAACATAGCCGCCGTAAGAAGCAGATTGGACCTGCTACAGAGGTATATGGGGCTCAGAAAGAGGCTGCTCGGGGTGGACGAGCTTCGCATGTGGGACCTCTACGTCCCGATAATCCCCTCTGTGGACATGAAGGTCACATACCCGGAGGCGGTCGAGACCGTGAGGGAAGCGGTGAAGCCCCTGGGCGAGGAGTACAGCGGAGCGCTCTCTGAAGCGCTCGACAGCAGGTGGGTGGACGTCGTCGAAAACAAGGGCAAGCGCTCCGGCGCCTACTCATGGGGCAGCAGGAAGGCTCACCCTTACGTGCTTCTGAACTGGCAGGACAATGTCAGCAACATGTTCACCCTCGCCCATGAGATGGGCCACGCCATGCACTCCTGGTATACATGGAAGACCCAGCCTGTAGCCTACGCGGACTACCCGATCTTCCTTGCGGAGGTGGCGTCGACCTTCAACGAGGCCCTTCTAAACAGCCACCTGCTTGGTAAGATAACCGGCAGGCAGGAGCGCATGTACCTGCTGAACCACTACATGGAGGAGTTCAGGGGGACGGTCTTCCGCCAGACCATGTTCTCGGAGTTCGAAAAGAGGATGCATGAGGCAGTAGAGCAGGGCGGCGCGCTTACCGCAAGCTCCCTGTCGGATATCTACTACTCGCTCAACAAGGAGTACTTCGAGCCTGCGGTGGCCCTCGACAAGCGCATAGCGATGGAATGGGCCAGGATACCGCACTTCTATATGAACTTCTACGTGTTCCAGTACAGCACGGGCTTCTGCTCGGCCGTAGCCCTCGCGAAGAAGGTGCTTGCAGGAGAGCAGGGCGCAAGGGAGCGCTACATAGAGTTCCTTTCGTCCGGTTCCTCGGATTATGCCATCAACCTGCTGAAGAGGGCAGGCGTGGATATGACGACCAAGCAGCCCATACTAGATGCCCTGGACGTTTTCGAAGGCCTGCTTGATGAGCTGGAATCATTGCTGAAGTAGGCAGGAGGCGGCGGGGCAAGGCGAAGAAATTCGACATTGCGGGGTGACTTGTGATGCCGGCGAACCTTACACCGCAATACCAGCAGGCAGAGGATGCCTTCAAGGCCGCCGTCACGGATGATGAACGGCTTAAGGCCCTTGAGGAGATGCTCAAGAACATCCCCAAGCACAAGGGCACCGAGAAGATGCAGGCCGACATCAAGAAGCGTATCTCGAAGCTTCGGGCGTCGATTAGCGAGGGCGGCGGCAAGAAACAGGGAAAGGTCGACCCTTACAGGATGGCAAGGGAAGGCGCGGCCCAGGCCTTCATAATAGGGCCTGCCAACTCGGGGAAGTCCTCGATGGTCGGCTGGCTGACCAACGCCAAGGTCGTAATCGCCCCTTACCCCTACAGCACGACGGTGCCGATTTCGGGGATGATGGGCTACGAGGACATAAGCATTCAGCTAGTGGACACGCCGCCTGTGCTTCTGGACGACCCTCAGCCGGCGCTGTTCTCGAATGCGCGGCTCGCCGATGTGCTGATAATCGTCATAGATTCCTCGGATTTCGATTCGATAGACGCCCTTGAGGGCATACTGGAGCTGCTGAAGGAGAGGAAGGTCCTGGCCGAGGCCAAGGACAGCTACGGGGCGGGGATTACGGCAAGGCGCTTGATAGTCGCCGCAAACAAGTGCGACCTGCCGGAAGCCCATGAGAACGTGCAGATGCTAAGGGAGTTGGTGCAGGGCTTCGACATCCTGGAATGCTCCTCGCTGACGGGAGAGGGCCTTCATGAGCTGTCGGCGGAGGTCTTCAGAAGGTCGGAGATAGCCAGGGTCTATGCCAAGCCTCCGGGCGGCAAGCTGGAGCGCAGGGAGCCGTTCATAGTCAAGAAGGGTTCCACTGTGGAAGACGTGGCAGAGGCGATACACAGGGACCTTAAGGCGGGCTTCAAGAGCGCGAAAGTATGGGGCTCGTCTAAATATGCAGGACAGTCAGTACACAGGGACTACGTCATATCTGACGGGGACATTGTCGAGTTCGACATGTAGCGAAGCAGAAGATGGGGGATGGAAGGCTTTGGAATTACAGATGCTTCTGAACGAGGGAATAGAGGATAAGTTCATTAGGTACTGCAGGATAGATACGACCAGCGTGGTCGGCAGCGACAGGACCCCAAGCAGCGAGGGGCAGTGGGAGCTGGCGAAGATGCTGGTAGAGGAGCTGCAGCTGTTGGGTGTCGCTGATGCAAGAATCACGGAGAAGTGCTTCGTTATCGGCCATCTGGGGTCGAACGTATACGGCAATCCGCCGGCGGTCGGCTTCATAGCCCATATGGACACTGTTGAGGGGGTTCCGGGTAAGGACGTAAGGCCCGTCATTCACAGGAAGTGGGACGGCAAGCCGATAAGGCTTGCTGACGGAGTCGAGCTGGGAATCCATACGAGCCCTGAGCTTGGGAGGGCGGCTGGCCTCGATATTATCACTTCGGACGGCAGGACACTTCTTGGAACTGACGACAAGGCGGGAATCGCCCAGATAATGCACGCTTTATGCCTTATTGTGAAAAACCCCGACCTGAAGCACGGCGATGTCTGGATAGCCTTCACCCCCGATGAGGAGGGCGCCAACGGCATAGAGCATTTCCCAGTAGCGGACTTCGGGGCGAAAAGGGCTTATACCATAGACGGGGGTTTCCTCGGCGACTTCCAGGAGGAAAGCTTCACGGCTATCAACGGGAAGCTCAGCATATACGGGATATCCAATCATCCCGGCACCGCAAGGGGCAGGATGGTCAACGCCGTCCACATCCTTTGCGAGGTCCTGAGCCTCATCCCGTCAGGGGAGAGGCCCGAGACGACCTACGGAAGGGAAGGCTTCGTGCACCCGACCGACATAACCGGAAGCGTCGAGGAGGCAAGCGCGAGGGTTATCATCAGGGACTTCGAGATGGACAAGGTGAAGGCCAGGGAGAAGGCATTCGTGGATACAGCAAAGGCCGTTACGGCCATGTACAAGGGAGCCCGCGCTGAATGGAAGAGCGTCGTGGGCTATAAGAATATGAGAGACGTGATAGATTCCGAGCCCAGGGTATCGGAGATCGCCAGGAAGGCCATCATTCTTGAGGGCATCGAACTCGACGAGAACCCCATCAGAGGCGGCACGGACGGCTCCAGGCTAAGCTACATGGGCATACTGACCCCGAACCTCTTCACAGGCGGCGGGGATTCTCACAGCAGGAACGAATGGGCCTGCGTGCAGTGGATGGAAAGCGGCAGCAAGGTGCTGCTAAGGATAATGGACCTTTGGTCCCAGGAGAAGTAGGAGCTTGAGCTCTGAGTATGCAAACTGCATGATCTGCCCCAGGCAGTGCGGGGTCGACCGTACGGTCGGCCCCGCCGGATTCTGCTCTTCAGGCGCCGTACCTATGGTCGCACACTACGGCAGGCACGACTGGGAGGAGCCGCCGATAAGCGGAAGCCTCGGCTCAGGCACGGTCTTCTTTTCCGGATGCAACCTCAGGTGCTCATTCTGCCAGAACAGGGCGATATCCTCTTCAGAGGCGGGGATGCCGGCAAGCCCTGAGAAGCTTGCAGAGATATTCCTCGAGCTGGGATCGAGCTGCCACAATATCAACCTTGTCACATCGGCGCACCACCTACCGTCCGTTATCGAGGGATTGACGCTGGCCAAGGCTTCTGGTCTTTCAGTCCCCGTCGTGTATAACACCAGCTCATATGAGAAAGCAGATGCGATAACGCGCCTTAACGGACTAGTGGACATCTACCTGCCCGACCTGAAGTACGCATCTTCCTCTCTTTCATCGGAGCTGTCGTCGGCACCTGACTACTTCGAGGTCGCGACAAAAGCGATAACGGAGATGCTCTCGCAGGTGGGGCACCTGTCATCAGGGCAGGACGGCATAGCCCGCAGTGGGGTGCTGATAAGGCACCTGGTGCTGCCCGGACAACACGGGGATTCATACAAGGTGCTGGAGTGGATAAGGTCGAACATCGGCAAATACGCGAGCATCAGCATAATGTCCCAGTATACCCCGGACTTCTATGAGGGCGGGTGCGCTGTGATGAAGGAAAGGCTCTCTGAGCAGGAGTACTCGTCGGTACTTGAGAGAGCTGAGGAGCTGGGCTTCCAGGAGGTCTTCGCCCAGGATCCGGAATCCGCCTCGGTGGCGTATGTCCCACGCTTCAACAGAATCTAGCTGATTAACCAATATTCAGCCCTTAAGCAGGATACTTGCACCTGCTCCGCCGTGAGATGATTGTCGCGGAGGTGGTATGCTTTGCCGTTTGTTCTGGAAGATGTCGCATTTCATCACCGGGATGCGTGGGGTAGGGCCACCGGAGGCGGAGTGCAGGGGATCAGCTTGAGCATAGAGCCGGGCAAAATCACCTGCCTTACAGGACCGAACGGAAGCGGCAAATCCACCATTATTAAACTCTGCCTTGGCCTTGCCGTCCCCGTATCGGGGGTGATACGCAGGCCAAGGTCCTTCAGGCCGGGATACATCGGAGACGGAGGCAGGAACCTTTACCCGCATATGACGGTGAGAGAGAACCTAGAGTACCTGCTTGCATTAAGAGGCTGGCGCAAGGGCGATGCGCTCGATAAGAAGCTTCGCACAAGCTCGGAGCTCCTTAGAATCGACGAGAAGAAGAAGCAGGTGGGGCATATGTCCAGGGGAATGAGGCAGAAAGCATCGATTGTCTGCGCGCTTCTCATTCCTCACGACTACCTTCTGGCCGACGAGCCGACCCTGGGGCTGGACGAGCAGTCGGTGGCTTGCTTCGAGGGGATGCTTTCTGATGAGAGAAGCCAGGGAAAGGGGATACTACTTGCCACCAATGACCCAAAGCTGGCTCTAAGGGCCTCCGATACTCGCATAGAGGTGCTCCGTGGCACAATCTCATCCAGGGAGGTGTCAGTTGATGCGCCTGCTTTGGCTTGAGGTGAGGGCGGCGGCAAGGCGGAGGTTAAGAAATCCTCTTGCGCCGGTACTTGAGGGGGCAGTCGCAGGCGGTCTACTACTTCTGATAGAGAGGATGCTTCCTCCTGGTTCAGAAGGCAAAGCGGCGGCACAGGTCATGTTCATCGCCTCCCTTCTAGCCCTGCCGGCCCTTCAGGGCCTTCACAGGCTCATATCGGAGGAAGGGCCGTCCGGCACTCTGGAAACGCTCCTGCAGGTATCCGGAGGGCCTATAAAGGCATTTTTGGCTAGGGATATCGCCTCGATGCTTTCCATAGCCCTGGCGCTTCCGTCGCTTTTT